>JAISHN010000014.1 GCA_031262635.1 Holosporaceae bacterium | reverse complement strand
GCCGTCTTACTTCAACGACAACCGCTCCGCCCGCTCTTCCAACGGCGGTCATACTGAAAGCGCTAAACGCGTATGGCAGCAATCCGCCGATAAGCAGTCCAACGACAACGTAAGGATCGCCGAGATCGAAGTTAATCGATAACGACGGAAAGTAATGAGCGATATCTTGCGTGTAAGCCGAAAAAAGCACCAATGAAGCCAGTCCGGCGGAGCCGATAGCGTATCCTTTCGTAACGGCTTTCGTAGTATTTCCAACCGCGTCCAATTTATCGGTAACTTCGCGGATTTTCTCCGGCAAGCCCGCCATTTCCGCAATGCCGCCGGCGTTGTCGGTGATCGGTCCGTAAGCGTCGATGGCGACGATCATGCCGGCCAGCGCCAACATAGAGGTTGCGGCGATCGCTATGCCGTATAAGCCGGCTTCCAAATAGGCGAAGATAATCGCCGCGCAGATGACGATTACCGGAATCGCGGTCGCTTCCATTGAGACGGCTAATCCTTGGATTATGTTTGTGCCGTGTCCGGTCTCGGACGCTTTCGCAATGCTGATCACCGGTCTGTAAGAGTAAGAAGTGTAGTACTCGGTGACGATTACCAATAGAAGGGTTACGACAAGCCCCGCTACTCCGCAATTAAATATCGCGCCGCCGGTAAATGTCGCCGCGCTTCCGGCGGCTTGGAATACCGTGTTTAGGTCGAACATCTGCCTAGTTACGAAGTACATTAATATAAAGGAAAAACCGACGGTGGCGAACAGTCCTTTGTAGAGAGCGCGCATAACGTTTCGCGATTCTCCAAGCTTGACGAAAAACGTTCCAAGGATCGATCCCATAATGCATACGCCGGAAATCGCCAGCGGATATACCATTAACTGGTCTTTTACCGCGTCTTTGAAAAAGATGCCTGCGAGAACTATTGTCGCGGCGATCGTGACGACATAGGTTTCGAAGAGATCGGCGGCCATTCCGGCGCAGTCTCCGACGTTGTCTCCGACGTTGTCCGCGATAACGGCTGGGTTGCGAGGATCGTCTTCAGGGATTCCCGCTTCGACTTTTCCGACCAGATCGGCGCCAACGTCCGCTCCTTTGGTGAAAATTCCTCCGCCAAGTCGCGCAAATATAGAAATAAGAGAAGCTCCAAAGCTCATCGCGATCAAAGATTCCGACGCCAAGCGAGAGTCGGTTACGAACGCTCTTAGGTAGAAGAAATATAGAGCGATTCCAAGCAATCCCAATCCGACGACTAAAAAGCCGGTGATAGCTCCCGATTTATACGCGACCGTCAATGCGTGTTCTATTCCTTTTTTAGCCGATTCGGCGGTCTTTACGTTTGCTCGAACCGAGACGTTCATGCCGACATATCCGGCGACGGCGGATAAGGCCGCTCCGAGAATGAATCCAATAGCGGGGTAGATCCCCATAAACGCGGCTACGATGACAACCATAACGCCTCCGACCATTGCGATCGTTCGATACTGCCTGTCTAGATATGCCGACGCGCCTTCTTGAATAGCGGCGGCGATTTCTCGCATTTTTTCGTTGCCGTCGTTAAGCGTCAACATATATTTTATGTTAGCGACGCCGTATATCAAGGCTAAAAGCCCCGACGCTATAACTATGAATCCCCAACTGCCCATCCTGCAACCTCCAACACTCAAAATGAACGCATTATCACACAAAGTTCAATAAATATCAAATAACTCGCTTCCGCATAATAAAACGCGCATTAATTCGACAATACATTAGGCTGCGTTAGGAAAAATGCGACGAGCAGTATGAGGCTATTTTTGTTGAAACAAGAGGTTTGCAAAGCCGCGAAGGCTTCTTCCTTCTCCGTCATCCTAGAGGCCGCAGGCCGAAGGATCCATACGCTTTTTCGGCGTACTCGCCGTCTGGATCCTTCGCTGCGCTCAGGATGACGGAAAGGGACGACGAACAAAATTCTTCCTAACGCAGCCTAAAAAATTAGAATAAAAAAACAACGCTAATAAAAAACATCCGAACGACTAGTTTTTCCTAAAGCGTTAACTTTTTGTAAATCAAATTGTCGCAAATTTACGTTGATATTGCGAGGTTTGCGTTATGAGTTTTTTTAGCGATACGCCGGAGTTCGTCGGCGAGAAAGGAACAAGTTTTGCGGGCAAGACGCGGAGAAATTCCGCTTTTCAAGACCTTGACTTAGACCTTCTGCTTCGCAAATTTGCGAAAAAATCTTTCTTTTTGCTAGTAGCTCGGCCTTTTTCAAGATGCGCGTTAAAAATCATGCGAGCTACGTCCTTGACGATGATCGGAGGAGCAGCCGGAGGAGCGATCGCTCTGCTGTGTTTCGCGATTTTTCTGCAATTTGGATCCATAGAAAACATGATCTTATCGTCCTGGATACAAAGTAGGTTTGAAAAACTTCTGCCGGATTCCGATCTATCTATGAAATCCGCGACCTTATGGTGGAATCCCGCCGCCGGAGCGATCGAGATAGCGCTGAACAGAGTTCGAGCGGACGACCTGTCCATAGGGAAAGTCTCTCTGCTGCCAGACTATGCAAAAACTTTCGCAAGACAAAGGCTAACGTTAAAGACCGTCTCTATTATGAATCCCAAAATTAACGTCGACATAGAAAATGATTTAAAAAGCGTTTCCATAAACCCTAACTTCGAGAAAGGCGGAGATAGCCGAGAGCTTTTCGAGCCTTTAGGATCGTTCGATTCTCTCGGAAATTTATTGGAAGACGGAGTCGTTATTAAACTCATAAACGCAAACGTTTCGATTTCCGAGGGCGGCGCTCTTTGGAAGTTCAAAAACGCGTACTGCGAGCATCGAATCGGCGATAAATTTCCGCGAACGATAGAATGCTCGGTTTTATTTCCAGGACAATGGCGCGTTTCAAATATTTCCTTAAATAAATTCGCGGTCGGCGGAAAAACTGTCTACGACGTTAAACTCGAGTCTTTAAATCCATTAGCGATCACGTCTTCTTTAAACAAAAGAAACGCCCCGATAGATTATAGGCTATTTTCGTTCATTGAAGGATATAATTTACCGATTTCAGGAAAAATTACGCTGGATTTCGACGATTCTAAGCTTTTAAGCGGTAAATTCGACTTAGTCGGTTCCGCCGGTTCAATCAAACTGCCGACCAAGAATACGTTGGCCTTGAATTTAGGTAAAAAAGTCGACCGCGCGAGTATTTCGGGAACTTTTACCGAAGCTGGAGCGGCTATCGATTCGATCAACGTATTTTATGGAAACTCAGGCGTACAGCTAACGGGAATAAACGTCCCTCTGGAAGATTTTAAATTTTTAGACTTAGTAAACGTCGACGGCACGCTAAGTCTTACCAATATAGACGTAAATGAAATGGAGTCGATCTTGCCGGAAACGATTTGCAGATCCGCCGGCGCGACGTTCAAAAATTATCTGCCGGGATTTAGGCTCAAACTCTTTAAAACCGATATAAAAGGCCCTATCGCTTTTGGAGATCGAGCGGTCGGAGAAAATATGACGGTCGGCAAAAGCGTTTTTCAAATAAAAGACGCAAAAATTCCGCTCGGCCAACATGTGGTTAAAAATATCGACGCGAGCGGAACGGTTTCAGACGACGGCTTCGACATAAAACTCTCCAACGCCGTTTTTGAAAAAATCAAAATAAACAACGGAACGTTTTTTATATCAAACAAAGATAATTCTTGGATAGGGAAAATAAACGCCGACGTTCCTATTAACGACATCTCGCGGTACGCTCAAGACATTTCGCCAAAACTAGCTTCGCTTCCTATTGAAAAAATGCGTATAAAAGGGCGAGCGAATTTCGATATGAAAATAGCGAGAATCGAAGGCGATCGCGAAGCGAAAAAATCTCCTTTTAGAATCGTCGAAGGCGAAGGCGTAGTTCAGTCCGACAATAATACGAAAGAATTACGAATTTTCTGGAACGACGAGAAGTTAATCGCCAGCGGAGACGTAGTCACCGGCAAGAATAAAATCAACGTAAAGCTAAACGAAGACTTCGCAAGCTCCTCCGGCGTTGGAGAATTTGCTTTCGTCTCAAATTCGGACTTTTTGGACGCCATGATTCCAGGCTTTAGCCAAATTTGCGACGGCGATTACGTTTTAAAAATCAACTCTTCCTGGAAAGAAAAATTTGAAGAATACGACGTAGATCTAAACTTAAAAGACGCCGCGATGACTATTCCGATGCTCGGCGACATAAAATTGAAAAAGGACGACGGCCGCTTCGTAGCTCATGTTTCAAACGCCGACGGAAACTACGAATTCTCGAAAATGTCGCTAGATACGAAGAACAAAAAAATCGCTGGAAGAATGACGCTGGACAGAAATGGAAATCTGCTGAAATGCTCTCTCGACGAGTTCGAAGTCGACAAGAGTTCGGCTAAAATAAATATCCTGAGAGAAAACGACGGAAACGTCTTGTGCTCGGCGGTCGGCGATTGTCTTGAACTTGGCAAAGCGTCGTCGATTTTAGATCGCGTCGACAGAAACAAAACGATATCCGTTTATATGAATCTGAAAGAAGCTATTTTCTCAAACTCTCATAAAATTAGAAACACGAAAGGCAGCTTGGACATAAGAGGCGGCAAGATCGTCGGAGGAGCTTGCTACGCGGTAATCGGAGACGATACGACGCTTGCTCTTACGGCTAAGGACGTTAGCGGAACCAACGACGTTCTTCTGACGTTATCCGCTTCAAACGCCGGCGAATTCTTTAAATACATGGGAATCACCGACACAATTAGCGGAGGAAATCTGAACATCGTAACAAAATCGTCCAAGGATTCGAATCAATCGTCGTCGGGAGCGTTTGAAATCGGCGATTTTATTGTGAAAAACAACAGCCAACTAACGAAGTTGGTATCGCTCTCATCGAGCGCTTGGTTGCCTGGATCGGAAAACATAACCGTCGGATTTAATTTCTGCTCAGGCAATTTTGCTATCGCTAACAACGAGATAATTATCGAAAATGGGAGAGCGATAGGTCCGACTATCGCCGTGTCGCTGAAAGGATCTTATGACCGTATGAAAGACGACCTCATACTTAGCGGAGTTTCGTTGCCGTTAGCGGCGATTTTGAACAACCAAAACATGAACGGAGCCTTAGCGGCAAATTATAATGTCGCAGGATCGATCGCGGCTCCGGCGATTTCCGTTAAGCCTCTACAGTTCGTCGGAAGCGATACGTTGAGGAAAACGTTCGGCGATATGCTTCCGCTGTTGGCGAATCCCGCCGGAAACATAAACTACGACGTCGCGCCTCTTGAGAATGCGGTCGACCCGTTCGCCCAAAAAGCCTTCGATAAACCCGCGGAGGCAGAGCAAGCTTCTTCCTCCTCAGCTCCGCAAAAACCTATTCCGCAGAGAAGCGACGTGGACAATAGGTTCGGAATTAAAATTGTAAGAGGAAAGGGGAGAGGGTAATCTACTTCTATCCATCCGATTATTGTTTGTTCAACGGCGCGACATATAGATAAAATCCGGCGTTTAAGGTAATCTCGCGGCATGCTGGATTATATAAGAAATTGTCTCGACGATTTAAAGTCGAAGAATCTATATAGAAGTTTGAAAGACCGCGACGAAATGGCCGTGGATTTTTCCGGCAACGATTATTTAGGACTATTATATAATAAAGAGTCCATAGAAGCCGGACGCAAAGCCGCGAAGATTTACGGGTCGGGAAGCTCGGGGTCGAGGCTGTTGTCCGGCAATAAAGCGATTTTCGAAGAATTTGAATCTCAAATAGCGGCGGATAAAAATTTTGAGTCCGCGTTAATACTTAACTCGGGTTTTATCGCCAACGCCAGCACGACGCAGGCTCTTTCCATTCCCGACGGCGTTTTAATTTTCGATAAGCTCAATCACGCGAGCATGTATTTTGGAATTGATCCGACGAGAGCGAAGCTAGTCAGATATAAGCATCTGAACTACGACGAACTTGAAGATATTCTGAAAAAATACGTCGATTGCAAAAATAAAATCATATTTTCCGAGACGGTTTTTGGAATGGACGGCGATATCGCGGACTTGCGGGCGCTGTCTTATTTATCGCAAAAATATGGAGCGTTGTTGTTCCTGGACGAAGCTCATGCGACCGGATTATACGGCAAAAACGGTCTTGGCTTATCGACGGATTTTGAGTTTGATCCGTCTAAGACTTTGGTCATGGGGACTTTCAGCAAAGCGTTGGCTTCGTCGGGGGCGTATATAGCCTGTTCGCGTCTATTGAAAGATTATCTGATTCAAAAAAGCAAAGGATTTATTTATTCTACGGCGTTGTCTCCGTTTTGCATCGGCGCGGCTCAATATAATTGGCGTTTAACGAAGACATTGGAAAACGAGAGACGGCGCGTTCTTGAACTCGCCGGCGTTCTTCGTGAAAAGATTAGCGACCTTGGATATAATACGATCGGCGCGGAAACTAATATTATTCCAATTATTTTTGAAAAAATGAACGATGCGCTTTCGGTCAATCAAAAACTGGCGGAGCGCGGAATAATCGCGTCGGCGATTCGCCCTCCAACCTCCCCTACTCCGCGGATCAGACTCGCCGTTACCGCCGCGCATAGCGAATCGGATTTAGAACGACTTTTGGAGGCGTTGAAATGAAACACAAATATATATTGCGTCATGGATTTAGTTTTACGAACGAGTATTGGAAGAATCTTATTCCGCTACTCGAGGGAGAAGTCGTATTCTACGATCCTTATTTACGTCGTCCTGGAGAAGAGCTTTGCCCGACGAAGGACCCATGCGTTGTTCGCGTTTCTAGTTCGCTTGGATCCTTCGCTTCGCTCAAGGATGACGTAAAAGGCGAGCGTTTCGCTCCTCGCGATGAGGGAAGAGTTGTAGGCATAGGTCATTCGCTAGGATTTCAAGAACTAAACAATTCCGGCATAGAATTCGACTTTCTCGTTTGTTTGCAGGGATTCATAGATTATTGCGGAAGCGAGCCAAAACAAAGAGAACGCAGAGCGAGGGAAATCGACGGCATGATAAAAGCTTTTGAAATCGATACGAAGAAAAGAATTCAGGAGTTTCACGATTATTGCAATTGCGACGACCCGCTTCCGCAGAGCATTGTCGCCGAAGATCTGATCGCCGATCTTTTATCGATGAAAAAATCATACGAATACTGCGGCCGTCCCGCTTTGGCCATTGGCAGCGACGCGGACGACATAGTCCCCATGTCGATTATAAACGACAATTTTCAACGTTTCGCGCCGCTTGTAAAGATAGAGCAAATAAACGGCGTTCCTCATTCGCTTGGCTTTTTGAAAGCGAAAGAGGTTGCGGAGAAAATCAAGGAATTTGAGGAATCGCTTGACGCTTAATTTCATCGACCTTTTCTGCGGAATCGGCGGCTTTAGAGTCGCTCTTGAAAAACGCGGTTTTAAATGCGTCTTTTCCAGCGACATAGACCGTCGAGCGCAAGAAGCCTACGCGAAAAACTTCGGCGAATTCCCTAGCGGCGACATAACGCAAATTTCCGAAAGCGAAATACCGCGGCATAATATTTTGTGCGCCGGATTTCCATGCCAGTCGTTCAGCATATCGGGGAAAATGGGCGGAGTCGCCGATCCTAGAGGCCGCTTGTTTTACGAAATCAAAAGGATTGCAAAATATCATAAGCCGCTTGTTCTTCTGCTCGAAAATGTTAAAAACATCTTATCCATCGACGGCGGAAACGTTGTAAAAACGATAGAATCCGAGCTGAATGAAATAGGATACGATTTACATTTTAACATACTAAACGCGTCGCTGTTCGGCATTCCGCAATCTAGAGAAAGAGTCTACTTCGTCGCTCTGAGAAAAGACGCAAACCTAAGCTACGAACCGCCCAAGCCGACGTTTAAGCAAGTATTTTTAAGAGATATTCTCGAAACAAATATTGATCGCGATTTTTTCATAATAGACCCTCAAAAAATAAAATGGAGCAAAGATAAAGATCTATCGCTAAAATTATTGAAACCCATTCGAGTTGGAACTATAAACAAAGGCGGCCAAGGAGAGAGAATCTACAGTCCGAACGGTCATGCGATAACCCTTTCGGCCTACGGCGGCGGAATCGGAGCGAAAACGGGTTTATACGTCGCTCCGCAAGGAGTTAGACGACTGACGATACGCGAATGCAAACGAGTCATGGGCTTTCCCGACGACCATTTTGTAAGCGACGGATCGCTCGGTTATCGGCAGTTGGGCAACGCGGTGATTCCAGCGATGGTCGGTTTTGTTTGGGACGGCGTAAGAGGCGCGACGTGAGCGACGTTTTCAATCAAGAAAAGCGATCGTCGATTATGCGACAAGTTAAATCGTCGAAGAACGCGTCTACAGAATTAAAGTTAATCTCCATTTTCAAAGAATACGCCGTTAAAGGCTGGCGACGCGGTTATAAAGTCGAAGGAAAACCGGATTTTATATTCCGCGACTCTCGAACGGCGGTTTTTACCGACGGATGCTTTTGGCACGGACACAAATGCCGAAACACGACTCCTAAGGATCACGACGATTATTGGTCGGCCAAAATCGCGAGAAATATGAAACGCGATCGAGAAATTACAGAACGTCTCGAGCAAAGAGGTTGGCGAGTGATCAGAATTTGGGAATGCGAACTTAAAAATAAAAATAGAGAGATTTTGCTATCCAAATTATCGCCGCTTATAGAAACTCAACAATTTAAAAACGAGATTTTTACGGATGAAAGCGAATTTATTTAACGAAGCCGCCGAAACGTATGATTCCGTTTCCGACGTTCAGGTTTTGTCGGCCGCGCGTCTGGTCGAGATGATTCGCGGCTGTTTATCGTCTTCGGACGTTGAATCGATCGTCGATATCGGTTGCGGGACTGGAAACGCTTCTCTCGAGCTGATGAAATACTATTCGACCGCCGAATATTTTCTGTGCGATATATCTCCGAGGATGATTGAGAAGGCAAGGGAAAAAATCGCTCGTCATTGCAACGTAAGATACTTCGTCGCAGATGCGGAACGCCGCGACTTCGCCGAGCGATATTCGCTGGGAATCTCCAATCTCGCTATGCAATGGTTCGAGTCGATAGACGCTTTTCTTGAAAAAATTCTCAAAAACTGTCGATATTTTGCTTTTTCAATTCCTACGGACGAAAGTTTTTCCAGCCTCGATTTATCGTCGGCGTTAATTTATCCGCCTGTTGAAAAAATAAAACGCGTCTGCGAGAAATGCGGCGAGCCGATAGAATTTTCGACTAAAAAATTCGAGCTTCAGTTTGAAAACTCTTTTGCGTTGGCTCGATATTTTCGAAAACTCGGAGCCGCCGCGCATTCTTCGATAAAATCTCCGCCGCGAGGGAAAACGACTTTAGACTATGAGATATTTTTCGCAATCGTCCGCAGGCGAGGAGCAAATAAACATGATTAGCGGCTGGATATGTCTCGATAAACCCGCGGGCATGTCGTCCAACGCCGCGATGATAAAAGTTCGCAAAATTCTTGGAGAGAATACCGGCTATGTCGGGACTCTGGATCCTTTCGCCACAGGCGTTCTGCCTATCGCCGTCGGCGAAGCGAGGAAATTCATCAGATTCGTCGAAGAATCTGAGAAAGAATACGTTTTTACCGTCGTTTTCGGAAAAACTACCGATACGCTGGACAAAGACGGCGAGATCGTCGCGACGACCGACAATATTCCGAACGCGAAAGCGATATCCGACGCGCTAAGCAAATTTGTCGGCGAAATCGAGCAAATTCCGCCGGCGTTTTCGGCTATAAAAATCAACGGCCGACGAGCTTGCGATAGAGTTCGAAACGGCGAGAGCGTGGAGCTGAAATCGAGACGAATTAGGATTTTTGAGTTAGAAATGATCCAAGAATCTTCACTTTTGTCCTCGGCCTCTTCTCATTTACGTCATTGCGAGGAGGACGAAGTCCGACGCGGCAATCTAGAAAAAAACGAGCGACAAGACGCTAGATTGCTTCGTCGCCCTGCTCCTCGCAATGACGTAAGCGGCGAGATACGCGAAATAACCTTCCGCGTCTTATGTTCAAAAGGAACTTACGTTCGCAGCTTGGCTCGAGATATCGCTGAAAAGCTCGGATCGCTCGCATATGTAAAAACTCTCCGTAGAACGAAGTCGGGATTTTTTTCTACGAACAACATAATTTCTCTGGAAAAACTGATAGAAATAAACGATACTAGCAAGCTAAATGAGGTTTTAGCTTCCGTTGAAAGTCCGCTGGACGACATCCCGGCCTTGTATTTGAGAAGCGAAAGCGTCGTTAAGTTGAGAAACGGACTTAAAGTTTCCTATGAATGTTTCGAAGAATCGTCGAATGTTAAAATCTTCGACGATGAGAGCGGAAAATTTTGCGGAATTGGGTTTGTTTCCGACGACGGTCTAATAAAGCCCGTTAGGATGATGTGTTTTAACAATTAGAAACGGAGATAAAGATGTCGATTGAAAACAAGCAAGAAATTGTAAAAAAATTCGCGGTTCACGAAGGAGACACGGGGTCGCCGGAAGTCCAAGTCGCGATTTTAACCGCGAAAATCAATTCGTTGGGCGAGCATATGAACGTTCACGCGAAGGATTTCCACTCAAGACGCGGTCTTCTAGGCATGGTTAGCAGAAGAAGAAAGCTTTTGGACTACCTAAAGAAAGTCGACGCGACAAGATACCTAAAACTCATTAAAGATCTTGGTTTGAGAAGATAACTAAAGCGTTCAGCCGCTCTTGCGACAACGATAGAAACAAAGGAAGAATAATGATATTTAAAAAAGAGATTACGTGGGGCGGCAGGAAGTTGTCCATTGAAACCGGACGTTTTGCGAATCAGGCTACGGGAGCCGTTACCGTAAGATATGGCGACACGATTGTGTTATGTACGGCGGTCGCGAACGAGAAAGCTAATCTTGACGTAGATTTTTTTCCTCTCACGGTAAATTACGTCGAAAAAGCCTACGCGGCGGGAAAAATTCCAGGCGGCTTTGTAAAAAGAGAAGGCAGGCCTTCGGAAAAAGAAACGCTGACTTCCCGTTTGATCGATCGTCCAATACGTCCTCTTTTCCATGAATATTTTAAGAACGAAACGCAAGTTATTTGTACGGTTTTAAGTTTCGACGGCGAAAACGACGCGGATATAATTTCCATCATTGGAGCGTCCGCCGCGTTGACGCTTTCTGGACTTCCTTTTTTAGGGCCTATCGCGGCCGCGAAGATTGGATATCAAAACGGCGAATTCATATTAAATCCAAAAATCGGCCAAGAATCATATTTAGATTTAGTCGTAGCCGGATCGAGAGACGGCGTTCTTATGGTCGAGTCGGGGGCGAAGGAATTGTCGGAAGCCGACATGCTTGCGGCGTTGAAATTCGGTTTTGAGTCGTTCCAACCGGTCATCGATATTATCATTCAACTGGCGGAAAAATGCGCTAAGGAGCCTTGGGACGTCGTTGAGCCGGATAATACGACAAAAGAGCTAGCTTCCGACATTTTTGAAAAATATTCGGACGAAATCGAAGAAGCGTATGCCGGAGAGACGAAACACGAGCGGAACGACGCTCTTTCCAAAGTAAAAAAGAAGATATGCGAAAGCTTCGCCGTCAGCGAAGAAATTTCCGATAAGCTCGTAAGCGTAGCGTTTGACGACGTATGTTATCGTTTCGTTAGAGATAAAATATTAAAGACCGGAAAACGTATTGACGGTAGAAAATCCAAAGATATAAGAAAGATCAGCGTAGAAGCGGGAGTTTTGCCGAAAGTTCACGGATCGGCGATATTTCAGCGAGGCGAAACGCAAGCTCTTGCGGTCGTTACGCTCGGCTCCGGTCAGGACGAGCAGCTGGTCGACGGGCTTGCCGGAGAATACAAAGAGCGATTTATGCTGCATTATAACTTCCCTCCGTTTTCAGTCGGAGAAGTCGGTCGTTTGGGATCGCCTGGCAGACGCGAGATCGGCCACGGAAACCTAGCGCGTCGCTCGATCGTTACGGCGCTTCCGTCTAAGGATGAATTTCCATATACTATTCGAGTCGTGTCGGAAATCTTGGCATGCAACGGATCGTCTTCAATGGCGACGGTCTGCGGAGCCTCTCTTGCGTTAATGGACGGGGGAGTTCCATTGAAAAACGCCGTCGCCGGCATCGCGATGGGATTAATTACCGACGGAAAAAAGTACGAAATCCTCAGCGATATCATGAGCGAGGAGGATCATCTCGGCGATATGGATTTCAAGGTCGCCGGCACCGAAAACGGAATTACCGCTCTGCAGATGGACATTAAGGTAACCAGCGTAACTTTTGAAATCATAGAAAAAGCCTTGAAACAGGCGCAAACCGGACGTTTGCATATTCTCAAAGAAATGGCCAAGGGACTTAAAACGCACCGTTCCGAGCTGAATGAAAACGCTCCAAAAATGACTACGATCGTCATTCCGAAAGACAAAATCCGCGAGGTTATCGGAAGCGGCGGCAAGGTGATTCGCGAGATAATCGAAAAAACCGGAACGAAAATCGACATTGACGACAACGGAAACGTAACTGTCGCGGCGCAAAATTCAGCGTCTATGGAAGAAGCGTTGGATATAATTAAAAGCATCGCTCTAGATCCAATTTATGGAACGATTTACAAAGCGAAGGTCGTAAAAATTATGGACTTCGGAGCGTTCGTAAACTTCTACGGCTCGCGGGAAGGACTCGTCCACGTAAGCGAAATGGGCGACAAACGCGTGGAAAAAGTAACCGACGTTATGAGCGAAGGCGACGAAGTCGAAGTCAAATACCTCGGCTACGATAACAAAGGCCGAGCCAGACTAACGATGAAAATAAATCGGGATTGATTCTTTTCCTCGAGTGGGAATATTGAATTGAGATACTGAAGTTTGTGGGAATAATTCCCTCTCGCGCAAAGGGAAAGCTTCCTTCGCCCTACAAACCCGAATAAAGGATTAAAAGGATCGATTTAGCGCAGAGATATCAAATATTCTCTTTATCCTAAAACGCTTTTTTCCGTCATCCTTGTAGAAGTCAACTAATTCGCTACATTTTTGGTTAAGTTAAGCTAACTAAGAATGGAGGGAATAGACGATGACGAACAAAGGGTTGATATCGGAGACGTTGGCGAGGAGGATGCTGGTCTGCGTGAAGGACTACGAGGCG
>JAISHN010000100.1 GCA_031262635.1 Holosporaceae bacterium | reverse complement strand
CTATTAAACAGAATAGTTCTATGATATCTTTTTTCATGGCTAAAGTCCTCGTGTAAATCTTTGACGCTTTAGCCGCTTTTCATTGATATCTCAAGCCTTTTAATCCATTATTGGGGTTTGTAATGATGGAAAAAGGAGATTTTCTTTTCTCGTCATCCTTGGCCGTAGGCCGAGGATCCAGCGAAACATCAGCATTTTCCAGATCCACCCCTTCGCTTCGCTCGCAAGCGACGACGGACATAGGGCGTCTAAACAAAGCAGTCGTCGAATATCATTCTCGCGAACGCGGCGTAAACCAAATCTTAACCGTTTTCATAAAATAATGCGTCGTCGGTTGGATAAGGTCGGTAAAAGTGGAAGATTTCGGCAAGCTTTTCGCAAAAGAATTGACTCTCAAGAAGCCGTTGACGGAAGGATCGCCTAAATACGACTGGTTTATTTCCGCGGATAAAATCTTCAGCTGCGAAACGGAAGGATTTGAAGACTACGCGAAAATTTTTGGAATTGAATTTTGCGTGTCGAGATTTTCTTTATTCGACGGAGCAAAAAGCTCGGATTCCGCCGTCGCCGCTAGAGATTTAAAAGTCTATATGAGTTCGGGAACGCATTGCGCGATGATCCAAGGACGGCTTGCTAAGGGAATAGTCGTTTCGAAAATTACTATAAAAAAAGCCGCGTCCATAGGGGGCAAATTTCAGACTCTGGAAACAAAAGAATTCTCGCAGTGCGTAGTTCAAACGTTTTCTATCGTCGGCGACGTGGTTTCTTTTTCATTTAGATATTCGTCGTACTCGGACGCATACGCGAGCTTCAACGAAGACGGAACTAGCAAAGGAACCGCCGCGACGAAAGTCGATTTGGCGAAATGGGAAGTGGAGAATTCGTAAAATGAGCGACGTTGCGATTACTTCCTTGTTTGAAAAGTTAATCGATGAAAACGCGGACGAATCGTTTGAAAAAACTCCCAAAAGATTCGCGACATTCGCGGAATTCCAAGATTCGATCGCTCAAGACTTAACGCGGCTGCTCAATTCGAAAGTCGCGACCGCTTGGAGGAAAAATCCGATAACGACTCCTTACGCCTACGGAGCGATCGTCACGGCTCCGGCCGCTGCGGAGGATGTTTTTGAAATTCAGGAATTGCAATCGAGAATCGACGACGCGATAAGAAAATTCGAGCCGCGACTGATAAACGCAAAGTCGACGTTCGTAGGAGTCGGAAACGATTCGAGCGTCGCGTTCGTAACAATCGACGCGACGGTAAATTTGGAAAACCGAAAAGCGCCGTTGTCTTTTCCTATAACGATAGATTTGTAGTATGCCTAAAAACGACATAGACGTTTTGTCCGAGTATTATCAATACGAGCTTTCTTATTTAAGAAGCGCGGGGAGCGATTTTGCTCGAAAGTTTCCGAAAATCGCCCGAAGGCTAGACATATCGAGCGCCGAATCGACCGATCCGCATGTCGAGCGTCTGATAGAAAGCGTCGCGTTTCTAACCGGAAAGTTACAGAAGCAAATAGACGATCAATTTCCCGAGATAGCGACCGCTCTTCTCAACGTTTTGTACGAGCCGCTTGTTTTGCCGACTCCGTCCTGCGCGATGGTTAAATTCGACGCGGATAGACAACGAGCCGCAAAGGCCGCGGGGACGTTAGTTCCTAAAGGCTCGCTTTTACGAACGAAAAGCCTATCGGGCGAGACGTGCTCTTTTATGACGGCCCATGATCTGCGTTTGTGGCCTATTGAGATTCTTTCGGCGACGATAATTCCCAAAGAGCGTTTGCCCGCTTACTACGCCCGCTCGACATACTATTTAAAACTAGGAATCGGATGCGACGCGATTCCCGACAAGCTGCGATTTTATATTTTTGGAGACGCTCTTTTGCGGGGAAAAATTTTTTCCGCGATCTTTTCAGCAGACGAACCTGTCGTCTGGCAGAAAGGCTCGTCTTATAAGACGGCGGCTGAAGTCGGAGCGGTCGGAGTTGAAGACGACGAGTCGTTGTTTCCGTATCCGCCGACGGTTCACGGAGGGTTCCGACTGCTGCAGGAGTATTTTGCTTTCGCCGATAAGTTTTTCGGATTCGACGCGGAGCTTCCCAAAGATTTGGACATAACCGGCGAAAGTTTTCTCTACATTCCGATAAGCTATGATTTTTCCATGCAAATATCGCCGAAGAATTTTTCGTTGTCTTCGGTTCCGGCGATAAATCTATTTCCAAAAATAACCGAGCCGCTGCGTTTGGACAATAAACAAGTCGAATACTGCTTAACGCCGGATTTTCGCCGCTATAGCAGTCATGAAATTTATACGATTCAAAAAATCGTCGCCGTCGATCCGCAAAGCTCCGACGAAATTTACGTTCCCGAATTCTTTTCCTGCGATTATTCGGCGAAAAACGCCGATAAAGGGATTTTTTGGAAATCGTCGAGGAAAAGATCCTATATGCCGGACGGCTTCGGCGACGACGTTTATCTTTCTTTTATCGATACGAATTTTAATCCGCAAAATCCGTCGGATAAAATATTTTTCGGACATACGCTTTGCGTTAGTCGCGGGTTGGCCGAGCAAATTCCGGCGTTCGGAGAATTGCAAGTCGAGCTGTCTCTTCCGGTAAAGAGGATTTACTGCGCGGATCGGCCGACTCCGCAGAAGCCGTCTATTAAAAGCGGCGAGGTTTTGTGGAAGCTGATTTCCGCGTTGTCGTTAAACTCGATTTCTTTCAGTCGAGACGGAATTAAAAAAATTCGGGACGTTTTGCGTATCTTTTCGGAGGGTTTTGGATCGACGTTGGAAGGCGAAATCGACGCGATCGTTTCGATCGACAGTTTTATAACGACTCGGAGATTTGACGAGCAAACATGGCGAGAATTCGCGCGAGGAACGGAAATCGAAATTACCTTTGACGATACGATTTCAAACCTGGGATTACCTCTAAGCTTGGCGTTGTCAAGATTTTTGTCGTCTTACGCGTCGATAAATACGTTTACGGACGTGTCGGTGAAAAATACCGCTAGAAACGGAGTCTTGAAGAAATGGAAACGACGATTCGGAATAAAAAATTATCTTTAAGAGACGAGCTTTTTTATTATCCTAAAAAATTTTCGTTCGAAACGGCGGCGTATGTTTTGGAATTTGGATCGTCGGTTTCGTTTGGAAAGGAAACGAATCTCGCGGACGCGCCTTTCAAAACCGTCAGCGTGAATTCGTTTTGTCTGCGAGGAACGGAAATTGAAAAAATTTCTGAAGTAAACGGCGTTCCGGTTATTTACGTTGAGAGACTTTCGATATCGGGTTTGAACGCTCCGTTGCCGACTCCTTACGCGGAGCTGGTTTATAGACGAACTCAAGAGCAGGATTTTGCTATCGGCGAATTTTTGAATATGTTCAACGCGCGTCTTTTGGGAGTCTCGTATCAAATCAGCAAGCGGCGATATTTAAATCTCCAACGTTGCGACGATTCGTGTCTAACGTTAAAAACGCTCGCGGCTTTTTTTGGCGAATCCTCTAAAACTTTTAACAGAAGAATGTCGCGTCTCGCATATCTATTTTGGACGAAAGAAAAAAGCGCGGCGGGGTTGGAGGCCGTTGTGTCCTCGATTTTTAAGTTTACGACAAAAGCAAAAGAGCTGCGAACGTTTTGGGCGGATCGCCGAGAAATTCAAAAATTGGGAAATATGAAGCTTGGAATCGATTCGGAACTTGGAGAAAAAGTTTCGATATCGTCTTTCGGAGTTGAAGTAGATTTAACATGCGACGATTATCGCAAGATTTTTCGAGCGCTCACCGAGAAAAAATACTTGAACGATCTAAAAGCGGCGATTCGTAAATATCTTGGAGATTTTTTTCGTTGTTCGCTAAGCTTAACGCCGCAAAGCGTCCCTCCGCTGAAAATGGGAAACGCCGCGCTTGGAAAAACCTCGTGGCTGCAAGGAAAAGCTTTAGATTCCGCAAAAATAATTTGCTAATTTGAGCGCTATGTGAGATTCTTACGCGATTTCTAGCTTAAGAAAAATTCATGATTCTAGTTACAGGCGGAGCCGGATATATCGGAAGCCATGCGGTTGTCGCGTTATTAGAAGAAGGCTTTGACGTAGTTATATTCGATAGCCTAGAGAACGGATATATTGAAACTGTAAACGCTCTAAAAACGATAGAAGCGAGAGGAAGAATAAAAGGATTCATTCGCGGAGATCTACAAAATCTAAGAGACGTTTATTCTATTTTCTCGCGGTATAAAATAGAAGCGGTCATACATTTTGCGGCTTATATTTCCGTCGAAGAATCCATGAAAGATCCTATGAAGTATTATTATAATAACTTACTCGGATCGCTAAACCTTATTTCGGCAATGCTCGATTATGGAATTGATAAAATCGTCTACTCGTCTACGGCGGCAGTTTACGGTTCTCCAAACCGCGTTCCAATCGACGAAGAATGCCCGACGAGTCCAATTAATCCCTACGGTCAATCGAAAAAAATGGTCGAACAGATTTTGGACGATTGCGACAAAGCGTTTGGTTTGAGAAACGTTCGTTTAAGATATTTCAATGTTGCCGGAGCGGACGGTCTTTTGAGAGTGGGAGAGCGTCACGAGCCGGAAACGCATTTGATTCCAAATTTGATAGCTTCCGCTTGCGATTCTCAAGAAACGTTCAATTTATACGGGGACAAATACAAGACAAGAGACGGAACTTGCATTCGCGATTATGTAAATGTAGAGGATCTAGCGGACGCTCATGTTTTGGCTTTAAAATATTTGCTCGACGGAGGAAATTCCGATTACTTCAATCTCGGAACTTCCGACGGAAGTTCTGTGAAAGAAGTTTTAGCCGTCTGCGAACAAACGATCGGTAAAAAAATAAAAACGCGTTTATGCGAGCCAAGAGTAGGCGATCCCGAAACTTTGGTTGCGGACAATAAAAAAGCCGCAAAAATTCTTGGGTGGAAACCGAAACGCTCGCTTGAGGACAGCGTAAGAACCGCTTACGAATGGCATAAGAAAGAGAAACTGGCATGACTCCTAAAGTATCGGTTATCGTTCCAATATATAACGTGGAAAAATTTTTAGCGGACTGTTTAAACAGCGTCGTTAATCAAACTTTGAAAGACATAGAGATAATTTGCGTCAACGACGGCTCGACGGACGGATCGCGAAAAATATTAGAAGAGTTTGCGGCTAAGGATGGTCGTTTTGTCGTTATTGATCAGGAGAATAAAGGACAAGGAGCCGCTCGTAATCTTGGTCTTGATATCGCCAAGGGAGAATATATAGGCTTCGTCGACGGCGACGATTGGATAGAACTGGATTTTTTTGAAAAGCTTTATAATGCGGCTAAAAAATACAATGCCGACATGATCTGCGGCGAAATAATAAGACGATACCCATCGTCTAAATGTCGCTACAAATTAAAATTCAAAGGAGAGAAGCTTTATTGTTTAACGACAGAGAAATTTAAAATTACAGAGTCGCCAAGAAGGTGCTACATTTTTAATAAAATATACAAAAAAACTGAATTAGATGCTCGGTGCGTTCGTTTTCCTGAAGGAATTTTTTTTGAAGATATCGGCTTTTCAATTCGAGCGTTATATTTTTTGAAAACTTTAGTTACCATTCCTGGAGCGATTTATAACTATCGAGTAAATTATAAATCCACGACTAGAGAAATGACCGACAGGAAACAACAAGATCTACTCTCCGCTCGTCGGGATTTTATCCAGTTTTCCAGAGAACATCACATAGTTTGCGATGAAAAATTCTATATTAAAAGAAAAATCGTCTACAAATTTCTCAGTTTGCCGATAATGAAGGTTTACGAGTGGGAGACTATAAAGAAGTACTATCTTTTCGCATTAATTCCAGTGTTTGAGAAAAGAATTTCTTTGTAAAAAGCCTTAACCTCATAATAACCGCTTCGTTTCGATATCCGCTGTTAATTCCGACGCATATTTGCTAATAATACGCGTATTATGGATTTTTTAGTTAATTTAGATACGTTTTTATCTAAAAAACAAAGACCGGTTAGGCATGTCGCGTTGACGGCGTTGTTTTTGGTTTTTGCGTTGTTCGCCATAGTCGCGGGAATATCGGACGAAAACTACTTTTCCGTCGCGGCGGTTTTTTTCTGCGGATTCGTCTGTTATCTATTTTCCAGAGAAATAAAAGCGACGCATGAACGCGGCTGCGTCGTCGCTTATCAAAAAAGTCTCGCGACGAATGGATTCGACGCGTCGGCGTTTGCGTTTTTCGTGTTTTCGAAAGGCGGCAAGTGCGTTTTTGTAAACAGAGTCGCTCAAAATTTATTTCCAGGATTCAAAGTGAGAAGCATGGAGGACTTCATATTCTGCTTCGGCAAGTATCCGAAAATTACCGAAGCTATTCGCAGCCTACAAATCTCGGTCGAAAATATGAAGCAATCGCATATCGACGCGCCGGTAAAACTGCGTCCCGATTATACCGCGATCTGGAGAATAGCCGCGTCGCCGATACCGCAGCACAGCGGATTTTCCGGCTGGACGATTGCCGACATAACTCCTTCGAATTCCAGAATAGAATCGCCGGAAACTAACGCTCCTTTTCTGCTAAGCATAGTTAATAGCTCAAAAATCGGCTGCTTTTGCTTGAATCAGGATAAAGAGATAACTTTCTGTAATAAGGCCTTCGCAGATTGGCTGGACGTTGGCGCGTCGGACATTTTGAACGCTACTTTCGATAAGCGCATAATAATTAAAGAGAAAAGCGACGATCTTCCGGTCGTTGGACGCGATAATAAACCGTCCGCTCCCGCTAGGATCGTCTTAAAATCGCCGAAAGTTAAGGAAGGAATCGAAGTCATAGTCAGGCTTCAGGAGGAAAGCGACGGAAACAAAATTTACTCGGCCGTTCGCGAATCGCAGCGGGAAAACGATCTCGTTCAAGCTCTTAGTAAAGCGAAACTATACTTTGAGCACATTTTTGAAGACGCGCCCGTTGGGATAGCCGTTACGGACGGAGCGGAAATCGTCAGCGCGTGCAATCAGGCTTTTCGAACGATCGTCGGCGTTGATAATCCGAACGAATCGTCTTTACCAGATTATATCTCGGACGAAGATCGAGAATCGGTTAGAGAAAAGCTATATCAGCTCATAACCGGCGTAGATAAGTCCATCGTTCCGTTCGAGATATCCTTCAAGACGCAGAAAGACAAAACCGTAATGGTCTACGCTACAAAACTCGACGAAACAAAACGTTCGAAGGACAACGACGGTCTTATAGTCTACTTCGTCGACATAACAGAACGGAAAAAGCTGCAGCAGCAGTTCGTTCAGTCTCAAAAAATGCAGGCGGTTGGACAGCTAGCCGGAGGGATAGCGCACGATTTCAACAACTTGCTAACGGCAATGATCGGATACTGCGATCTGCTGCTGGAAAAATGTCTTCCGTCCGATCGATCTTTCAACGACGTTATGCAAATAAAGCAGAACGCCAATCGCGCGTCGAATTTGGTCAGGCAATTGCTGGCGTTCTCTCGGCGCCAGACTCTGCAGCCTAAAGTATGCGACGTGACCGAGATGATCGGCGAGCTGTCTGCGTTGCTTAAACGGCTGCTCGGAGCGAAAATCGAGCTTAAAATCGCCCGAGAAGGCGAGATTGGCTTTATAAAAGTCGATCAAGTGCAATTTGAACAAGTCGTCATAAATCTCGCCGTCAACGCGAGAGACGCAATGCCGGACGGCGGAACTCTTACCATCCGAACGTCGTCGTATTCCTCGAAAGAAGCAAAATTTTTGCGAGGCGAAACGATGCCGCCGGGAAGTTACGTTTTGATCGAGGTAATCGACGCGGGCTGCGGAATCGAAGAGAAAAATCTAAACAGAATTTTTGATCCGTTCTATTCTTCAAAAGAAAAAGGCCGCGGAACCGGACTTGGATTGTCGACGGTCTACGGAATCGTCAATCAAACCGGCGGATTTATCTCGGTTGAAAGCGAAATCGGCAAAGGAACAAATTTTGGCGTATATTTTCCGATCGCCTCGCCTCAAGAACGAGCTTTGAGCCAGACGAAAGAAAAGCTCGTTGAAAACAAGATCGTAGACTTAACCGGAACCGCGACTATTTTGCTTGTAGAAGACGAAGACGCGGTTAGGATGTTCGGCTCGCGAGCGTTGCGAGACAAAGGCTATCGCGTGATAGAGGCGGCGAACGGAGAATCCGCGCTGGAATATATCCAAAAAGGCGCCGAAACGATCGATTTGGTAATAACCGACGTAGTTATGCCTAAAATGGATGGCCCGACTCTGATGAAATACGTCAAAGAACGCGCTCCGAATATGAAAATCGTTTTTATATCGGGGTATACGGAAGACAGCTTCCGCGATTCTCTGCCAAACGACGGCCGCGTCTTTTTCCTACCGAAGCCTTTCAATTTGAAAGAGCTTGCGTCTAAGGTCAAAGAAGCGTTGGGAGAACAGACAAAGTAAGCGTTTGCCGCGATGCGGGGGAAAATAGACCATTCATATATTTCAACAATTTATAATTGTATAAGATTATTAAGTTAATCATCGCGCTGCGGTTGTGTTGCAAAGCGTCCGCGGGATTTTGAGGCTTAACCGATAGACCTAT
>JAISHN010000078.1 GCA_031262635.1 Holosporaceae bacterium | reverse complement strand
TGAACGAGGAGTTTGTCGAGGGAGCGTTGTACGAAAATCTCGACGATCTGAAAAACGAGCTGCTGGGGTTCTTGGTTTATTACAACGAACATAGGCCTCATAGCTCTATTAATAATATCCCAAAAAATGTAACGAATTAGTTGACTTCTACAGCATCGTACATTACTCCGCTGTCTTCTATAGCGTCTTGCAGTTCTTGTATTCCTTGCGCTCCCAGAGACGTTTTTGGAAGTATCTCGGAAAAGAAGCCGTCTATGCGCCCTAAAGCGGCGGATAGTTCGGTTCCGAACTCCTCCATTGTCTTTTTCTTATTTTCTTTCAATTCTTTGGCTTTATCTTGAGCGCGCTTGTCTTCCTCTGAACCTTTTAGCTTAATTTACAATTCGTTATCCACATACCAACACCTTAACACTCCTCGCGTCAGGCGCCTGCCTCTTTTTTTATATCAGAGCCAATTTTTCAGTTGTTTTTTTTTTTGCATAACCTATAGTTGTATTTATTTGGAGGTTAATATGATTAATATAAAAAGATCTTTGTTAGTTGGTATGATGATACTGTCCGCGCACTCGTTAAAAGCTAT
Organism: Holosporaceae bacterium; assembly: GCA_031262635.1. Lineage (GTDB taxonomy): Bacteria > Pseudomonadota > Alphaproteobacteria > UBA3830 > UBA3830 > JAIRMQ01. The sequence goes on along the minus strand of JAISHN010000078.1, from coordinate 15,872 downwards.
GATTTCACTCAATCATGACACTCAAGGCCTGCGAGAAAGCCTACTTGCAGCTACCTCGAGTGTCGGCGGAGGAGCCATAGAAGCGCGCCAACTATGGGCGAAAGCTTTGGATGCAGCCCTAGCGCCTGAACTGATAGAAAAAGCATCACATGTCTTGGATATGCTATCGAGCGCCCAGATCACGACCGGCCTTGTACTGATGTCAGGAGCGCGTGACAGCTACGAATATGATAAAACGCAAAATGTTGAGGGCAACATAGATAAAACACCTCTAAGCGAACGAACACGCAAAGCCTACGAGAATTGCGCGCACTACCTGCCGGCCATAATACGAGCCCAGGCTCTAAACTTAAACACCAAGTATGAAGTCGGCGCATTCAGAGCTAATCTGACGCTACTTGTCTGCGGTCTGAAAGAAGCTTACGAAAAACTGGACTTAAGGGAAGAACTAGAACTCTGGAATGCATTCGCCGCAAAACATTTCCATACCGATCCCCTTCCCGCAGCCGACTCTTGACCATACTTCGTCAGAGATCAAAAATAGAAAACATAGAAAGGTTTAATACCCTTGCACACGAGCCTGTCGGACTTCGCCCCTGTCGCGGCAGGCCTTTTCTACCTAAGCTTTCGGAATGCGCGGCCGATGTTTCTACCCGCAGTTTCCATATCTTTGCCTGCTTTTTGAGCGAAACCTTCAAATCTCTCGCATCCTCTTTGAGTTTCCGCGCATGCTTGTTTTCCTATTCTTTCGGTCTCTCTTCGTATCTTTCTGGCTAACTCTTCGGTCGCTACTCGCGTTTGTTCCGCTATCCTCTTCACTTCTCTTTGTATTTTTTCGCGCGTTGAAATCTCGGCGGAAGGATCCGCTTCCACTTCTTTCGCTCCTTCGGCCGCAAGCTGACGCAGTTGAGCGTTTTGCGTAACTAATTCCATAATAATGGGCATATTTGCGGGATTTCTACTAAGCTCTACGATCAATCCTTCGTTTCTAGCGATAATGTCTTCGATCGAAACTTGAACCGCAGGTTGAAGATCGGCTTCAGCGGGGAGTTGTCCTTGAGGAGCGGCGTTTTCTGGTTGCATAACGCAAGTTGTTTCCAAACAATAAGCCGCGGCTAACATAATTAATAATTTTGCTTTCATAAAAAAACCTCTTTCTAAAAAACAAAATTATTTTGCAATATATAGTTTAAAAAATATTTAAATTTTCTTGACTTTTTACGTTCTTAATCGAAAAATTGGCCGATTGATAAAAATCGCTGGCTTTTCAAAAAACTTACGACCTAATAATGCGTCTGTCTCGCAAAAACGCCGAAGACGCGCTATTTTAGAAGAAGGTTAAGGGTAAGATCATGCAAAAATTAGCGACGATCAAAGAAAGTATAATCACGATTCCAGATTATCCTAAAAAGGGAATTCTTTTTCGAGATATCACGGGATTATTAGGTAACGCGAGCGTTTTTAAGTCCGCGATTGAGTTGATCGCCTATTGTTATAAAGACATTCGAGTCGATAAAGTCGTTGGAATCGACGCTCGCGGGTTTATTTTTGCGGCTCCAGTCGCTTTGGCTCTCAACGCGGGATTCGTTCCGGCTAGAAAACCTGGCAAGCTGCCTCGTAAAGTTCTGCGGGAAGAATACGCGCTCGAATATGGAGTCGACGCGTTGGAGATTCATGAAGACGCGATATCTAAAGGCGAAAACACGCTGATCGTAGACGATTTGCTGGCCACCGGCGGAACGGCCGTCGCGGCCGCGAATTTGATCCGTAGAGCCGGAGGAGAAATCGTCGGAGCCGCGTTTGTAATCAACTTGTTAGACCTAGGCGGCGAAAAAAAGCTGCGAGAGGTCGGCGTCGAGAGCTTCTCTTTGGTTAGCTTTGAAGGAGAATAACGCTGGAAAACGCTCTTAAAAAAACGGACGCGAACGGCTTCATGTCCTCCCTGAATCCCGAGCAGCTCGAAGCTGTCGTCACGCTCGACAGGCCGTTGCTCGTTCTATCTGGAGCCGGCACTGGAAAGACGAAAACTCTTACTTCTAAGATCGCTTATATAAGCGAGAACGGATATGCGTTTCCGTCGCAAATTCTCGCCGTTACTTTTAGCAATCGAGCGGCTAGAGAGATGAAAGAACGGCTTTTTCGTCTAACCAACGGAGCCGACGGCGTGTGGCTCGGAACTTTTCATTCGATTTGCGCGAGAATGCTTCGCCGCCATGCGGAATTGGTCGGCATAAGCCGCGACTTTACGATTCTCGACGCGGACGATCAAATGAAAGCGATCAAGCAAATTCTGAAAGAATCAAACATTGATAAAAGAATGGCCAACGGCGTTTATTCAAAGATTTCTCGCTGGAAGGACAAAGGATTAACTCCAGCTGACCGCGGCGTCGACGCTATTTCCATCGAAGGGCGAATTTACAAAATCTATCAACAACGCATAAGAGGCTACGACTCCGTAGATTTTGGAGATCTGCTGCTGTATATGATAGAGATTTTCAAAAAAAACGCCGACGTTCTTCAAGAATATCGCGAGAAGTTCAAATATATTCTCGTGGACGAGTATCAAGACACGAACATGGCTCAATATATTTGGCTGCGGATGCTTTGTCCGTTGGGACGCGGAATTTGCTGCGTCGGAGACGACGATCAGGCTATTTACAGCTGGCGAGGCGCGGAGGTTGGAAATATTTTGCGGTTCGAACAAGATTTCCCAAACGCAAAGATAGTTCGATTGGAAAGAAATTATCGCTCGACGGGGCATATTCTCGGCGCGGCGGCTTCTTTAATCTCTAAAAACGCGAAACGCCTCGGAAAAACCGTTTGGACAGAAGACGATCAAGGAGAAAAAATCGTCGCAAAGCATGTTTACAACGGATTTGAAGAAGCGAAATACGTTGCGGAAGAAGTCGAGTCGCTGCGGCGAAAAGGCGTATCTTACAAAGAAATCGCCGTTTTGGTGCGAGCCGGATTCCAGACGAGAGAATTCGAAGATAGATTCATGGCCTACGGACTGCCGTACAAAGTCGTCGGAGGGTTAAAATTCTACGATCGTCAGGAAATTAAGGACGTAGTCGCCTACATGCGATTGATTCATCAGCCAAACGACGGCTTGGCTTTCGAAAGAATAATCAACGTTCCAAAAAGAGGAATCGGAGCGACCGCGACGGCGAGATTCCGCGAATTAGCCGTTGAAAAAAGCATATCTATGTACCAAGCCTCGAAAGAGGCGTTAAAGATTGGCGCATTGCGGCCGTCGCTGTCGTCTGCGCTTGGCGAGTTTATCGATTTTATTGAAAGCGTTAGAGCGAAAGAAAACCTTCGTCCGGCGGAAATCGCGAAAATCATATTGGATGAAACCGGATACCTCGCCGCTTTAAATAGAGAGCAGACTCTCGAAGCCGAAGGCAGAATCGAAAACTTAAAGGAATTAGTCGCGGGTTTGGAGGATTTTGACGATCTTCCGACTTTTATCGAACACGTCGGTCTTGTTTCGGATTCTACGAAGGATTCTTCACGAGAAGAAATAAGCGTGATGACTTTGCACAGCGCCAAAGGACTAGAATTCGACGCGGTATTTCTAGTCGGCTGGGAAGAAGGAATTTTCCCGCACAGCTTGAGTTTGCGAGAAGAAAACGTCGAGGAAGAAAGACGACTCGCCTACGTCGGCCTTACCCGAGCGAGAAAATACGCGTTTATAAGTTACGCGAGAAATCGAAAAGTGTACAACCAATGGCAAGCAAACTCGCCTTCGCGGTTTCTATCGGAATTGTCGAAGGAATGCGTGTCGTTGAGGTAGACAACCAACATATAATACTATATAATAGTTATATTATTTTTTTAGCATTTACATATCAAAGATAAATATAATGAAAAAAGTTTTTAGCTTATTTTATTTTTTTGTAACGTTTGTAAACAGTTGTTCAATGAATATGAATTTTGTTATGACTACTAATAATAGTTACGTCGAGCCTACCGCCGTAGCGATTCAGTCGTTAAAAAACACTAGCTCTCATGATGGATTTACAAATACCATTATAATTTTTGTATATGAAGTTTCTGGTGAAAATCAGGAAAAATTGAAAAAATTCCAAGACGATAAAACGAAAATTTGTTTAATTGATTTGAATTCTCCTAAGTTTAGCGAAATCATGTCTGAATGCGCGCGCATAGCTCCTGATGGAAGTTATTTCAATAAATTGGTTTGCTTTCATACGTTTTTCCCAGAAATCTGGCAACTCTGTCTTGAAGAGGTGATGAAAATCAAAGAATTTATATACTTGGACAGTGATCTTATCATTTTGAAAGATATAAGACTATTATATCAAGAATGTTTTCAGGAAAAAGAAAATCAACCAATCATTAGCGCTAATTTGAACTTTTTTAAGCAAGCGGGTAGTTCTAAAGAATACGATTTACTAGGCGGAGTTGGCGCGATATTCAGCGAGTCTTTAAGAGGTTCTCCGCCTACAAAGCCAGGATACGGAATGGCTGAAGCGCACGGAGGGGTAGTATTCTGGAATATGGAACTCATTTTACGCGATAGAATAAAATTTCCGCATTTTGATTCAGACGAATATGCTTTTACCTCAGTATTGAAAGATTTAAAAAGAAAAAAAATTTACTTCTTCTCGCCTGAATGGAACGCTACGCCGCAAGACATATTGTCGGCAGATAAAATATCTCTAAAATTAGGACGCGATAAAGGCGAAATTGAGTATGAAAGATTTTTATCTACTGTCGCGACGGATACAAGCGATAAAATAGAACGTGAAATGTTTCAGCCTTCAACACTCGATTGTCTAAATAAACTCGCAAGTAGAGATATATCGATTATCCATTGGGATGAGCATGAAAAACCATGGAAAAAAGAATCTTGCGAATCTGATTCTTGGGAAGCCAGATGGTGGGAAATTCGTAAAAGTTTAGAATTAACAAAAATTTTTCCAATTAGGGAGTAATACTACTGTTGAGACGCTCAACTAAAACTTCTCTATATAATTAGGTTCCGTTAGGAAAAATGCGATGAGTGGTATGAGGCTATTTTTGTTGAAACAAGAGGTTTATACTCCGCAATAAGTCGTTGCCAGAAGCGCAAAGCCGCGAAGTTTTTTCCTTCTCCGTCATCCTAGAGGAGGGCGAAGCCCGACGAAGGATCCATACGCTTTTCCGGCGTACTCGCCGTCTGGATCCTTCGCTTTGCTCAGGATGACGAGGGAAACAGAAGCGAGGATGACGGAAAGGGATGATGAACAAAATTCTTCCTAACACAGCCTAGCTTCTCAGCTTTTTTTCAATATATTGATCCCACAAATCGAGTCGTCTTTCTGAGACGATTTTTTTGGATTGATTCAATCTAAATTCCGCGATTTCTTTATGATTTCCCGACAGCAATACTTGAGGAACGGACAGGCCGTTGAAAACCGGCGGTTTTGTGTATTGATCATGCTCGAGCAGGCAGTTTTGAAATGAATCGTCTTTGATCGAATCGTCGTTGCCGACTACTTCCGGCAGAAGGCGAACGCATCCTTCGATTATCGCCATTGCGGCGACTTCTCCTCCGAGCAGCACAAAATCGCCGAGGGAAATTTCTTCCATATCGTAGAAATCTATAATTCTCTGGTCTATTCCTTCGTATCTGCCGCAAAGCATAGTAACGCCCGAAGATTCGCTAAGCTTTTCTAAATCGGTCTGTTTCATTTGTCTGCCGCGGGGAGAAAAATAAATTTTCTTCCAATTTTTCTCTTCGTTTGAAAGAACGTCGAAGGCTTTCTCAAAAACGACTGGCGATAGAACCATTCCCGCTCCGCCGCCGTATGGAATCGAATCGATTCGATCGGACTTTGCGGGGAATTTTTTGAGATCTATTACATTTAAATTCCATTTTTTTTGATCGAAAGCTTTTTTTGCGATAGAAACTCCGAGAGTTCCAGGGAAAGCCTCTGGGAAAATTGTAAAAATGTTAGCTTGCCACATCAGTCTCTCCTTACGCGATAAAAAAGCAGCATTTGCGAGATCAAGTCAATAGAAATAATTCTTGCGAAACGGCGATCAAGCGGCGCGGAAACGACGACAAAAAGCAACTTTATGTCTCTCGACGGTTTCAAAAACCGCCAAAGATGATACAATCTCCCAGTTATTAAGCGTTTGGAGCAAATATGAAAACAGCTTATAAAAAAATAACGCGTATTCTGCCGGCGGCCTCTTTGTTGTTCTGCGCCGCGTGCGATCCGGTTACCATAGCGTTCACCGGAACGGCGGCCGCGGGAGCCGTCGCGGTTCGCAACGACGGCGGACTTAGCGGCGGTATTTCCGACACGGCTCTCGAGAGAGAAATAGAATATTCCTTAGCCAAGGAAAATCTCTGGGATTACGTTGAATTAGCCGTAAAACATGAAATGGTTATCGTGATCGGATACGTAAAAGACGAATCTCAACGCGAAAAAATCATGAAAGCCGTAAAAGACAACGTCAAAGGTCGCATACAGGTTTTCTATGAAATACAAGTTGGAGAAGAACCAAGCGCTTCAGACTTCATTTCAGACTCGGCTTTAACTTCGAGAATAAGGTCGTCTTGGCTTGCGGACGGAAACGTGTCCTCTCCTAACTACGACATGACCACCGTTAAGGGCGTAGTCTACATCTGCGGAACGGCTCAGACGAAATTTGAAAGAGACGTAGTTATAAACCACGCTAGATCGACTTCGGGAATTGAAAGAGTCGTCGCTTACATAAAGATCAAACCTGAAAAACAAAATAACAACGGCGAGGTAAAAGAACAAAACGTCGCGAGCGAAGCTAATAATAACAATACAAAAACCAATTAATGCAGGCCAGCGTAAAAACAGTTTCCTTTGTCGGAATCTCGACAATTGAAATAGACGTTCAGATTCAAATACTAAACGGGCTTCCAACTTTTACGATCGTCGGATTGCCGGATAAAACGGTCGCGGAGTCGCGAGAAAGAATCCGAGCTTGTTTATTTTCGATGGGAATTTCTCTTCCGTCGAAAAGAATTACCGTAAATCTCGCTCCGGCCGACGTACAAAAGGAAGGCAGTCACTACGATCTTCCGATAGCGTTGGCTCTTCTAGCGGCCATGGGCGTAGTTTCGCCGGAAGACGTCGCAAACGTCTTAGCGGTTGGAGAATTATCGCTCAGCGGAGCCGTTGCGAAGGTCCCGGGAGTTCTTCCGGCGGCTATATGCGCAAAGTCTCAGAACGCGGTTTTCGTATGTCCAGAGGAATGCGCTCAGGAAGCCGTTTGGGCTGGAGAGAACGCGATATTGGCTCCAAAGAGCCTGTTAGCTCTCGTTAATCATTTAAAAGGCGAGCAGATTCTGCCAAAAGTGGTTCGACTTCATTCAGAACGAACCGTGAAACCTACAAATTTCGGATGTTTCAGCGATATAAAAGGGCAATCTGTCGCTAAGCGAGCTATGGAAATCGCCGCCGCCGGCGCTCACAATATGCTCATGCTTGGTCCTCCAGGAGTTGGGAAATCGCTGCTCGCGTCGAGAATTCCGAGCGTTCTTCCTCCGGTAGCGTCGGAAGAAGCGTTGGAAATAACGATGATTCATAGTCTTGCCGGACAGATGACGGAGGTCGGTCTGATTACCGAGAGACCGTACCGCTCGCCGCATCACTCGGCTTCTTTGGCGGCGTTGGTCGGCGGCGGTACGAACGCGAAGCCTGGAGAAATATCGCTCGCTCACCGCGGCATTTTATTTCTAGACGAGCTGCCGGAGTTTTCCGGCCAAGCGTTGGAGGCTTTGAGACAACCGTTGGAAACCGGAAAGATTACCATCGCAAGAGCGAGCAATCACGCGACTTATCCCGCGAGAATACAGCTGATAGCGGCGATGAATCCCTGTCGTTGCGGATATCTAGGAGTCGAAGGCAAGGAATGCCATCTCGCGCCAAAGTGCGGAAGAGATTATATGAGGAGAATTTCAGGACCTTTGTTAGACAGAATAGACATATTCATCGACGTTCCCGACGTAAAAGTTTCGGATTTCGCTCAAAATAGGGACGAGATTGAAAAATCGTCGTCAATTAGAGCTAGAGTGATAAAAGCGAGGGAAATTCAAGCGGATCGCTACAAAGATTCTGATATTTTAACCAACGCGGAAGCAAACGGACACGAACTTGAACATTATTTGACGGCTCCGGCTAAAGAAATCCTTTATAAATGCGTCGATAGAGCCAAAATCTCCGCTCGCGGGTATTATAGAATCGTGAAACTCGCCAGAACGCTTGCGGATATAGAAAACGCGGATTCCATAAACAACGTTCACGTATCCGAAGCGTTGAGTTATAGAAGGATCGGTTAGTCCGCTTCGTCATTTTCACAACGACGGCGGCTTTGCGGGTATTTATACATTCATAAAGAAACACGCGAGCTTGCGATAGTTTTCCGGCTGTTTCCATTCGACGGTTCGAACGTACTTTTGGATTTTTAAAAACGCTTTTTTATCTATTTGCCGGACGCGTTCGGCGGATAGCTTCATTGTTTCGCCGATTTCTCGCAGGGTTTTGGGCGGAGAATGCAGCCTATACGAACACAAAACGTCGTATTCTTTTGGAGAAAGCGTGTTTAACGCCTCATGGAGAATTTTTTTTCTATATTCGAACTCCTGTTTTTCAAACAAGCTCGCTTCATGCGAATCCTTCGAATCGGCTATAAGATCCTCCCAGCTGGATTTTCCATCTTTGCCTATCGCGGAATTGGTAGAAAAATCTTTGGCGGTAAAGCGAGTTTCCATAGTTATAACGTCTTCTTTGTCGACGTTCATTTTCTCGGCGATTAAATTTGCGTTCGCGCCGGACGCGTTTTCTAATCCGAGAGCGTTTTTGGTTTTTCTAAGGCCAAAAAAGAGTTTTCTATGGCTCTTGCTCGAACCTAGTTTTACAATCGACCAGGAATTATATATAAAATCTTGAATCTTAGACTTTATCCACCAAGCGGCGTAAGTCGAAAACCTGTATCTTTTCGACGGATCGAAGTGTTGCAGCGCGCGCATTATTCCGACGTTGCCCTCGGCGATGAGATCGGCTTTAGACAGGCCGTATCCCGAGTATCCGTTCGCGATTTTTACAACCAATCGAAGATGGCTGGCGATTATTTTTTCAAGAGCTTTTCTATCGCCCTTTTCTTTCCATTTTACGGCTAGTTCAAACTCTTCGTCTTCGCCAAGCATCGGGAATTTTTTGATTCCCGACACATAGGACGTTAGAGAATCCCCGTCTAGTAAACTAGATCTCGGTAATGACAACGCTTTCTCCCGCATTTGAAAAGAAATCGCTGAAGAGAGATCTGAATACGTGTCTCCCGCTTTGAGCGCGTCTTCGACCGCGTCGAACGAATTCTACTTTCATTCGTCCGTCCGTGTTTTCTAGCGCCGCCGGCCAAAGCTCTATTCCTATGGCTCCTTCCTTTAAATCTACGAGAACTCTTGGTCTAGGAGCTCTCCAAATTGCAATAATATCGTTTGCAATAAAATCTCTTAGCGCTTGAGACGTTCTTCTTACCAAAGCCCGCCGATTTCTAAGCGGATGTTCTTCTATAAAATCGCAGGCGACCGTCCACGCCGTTCCTGCTATCGCCGTCTGCATTCTTCTTATCCGTCGCGCGGGGAAATGAAAATTATGTTCCACGCGAACGTTAATTCTCGGCGTCGCCGCTCTGACCGGCGTTAAGAACGCAAAAACCGACTGTACCACTATAGCCGATCCTTCTGGAATTCCCAGTTCGCCCAATTCAAGAGATTCTCGCACCGCGCGCATAGCCGCAGCCGATCGCATAAGGTCTTCAAAATTTTCTTCCTGCGCTTGAGCCAATAAGGCTTGCTCTAATCTGCCCTCGGTCTCTAAACGCCGCTCCATTTCTATCCACGCCGGCTCTTCCGTCGGGTTTTCGCTCAAAATTTTCGCGACGCCGATCATTCTTTCCGCCGCTTGAACTCTGAAAAAACCAAAACTTTCCGGCGCCAAAGGGTCTGTGGAAAAATTTTCGTCCTCTTCGGTCGCTTCGCCGGTCGCAAACGTCGCAGTCCAGATCGCCGCTCTGCTAACCGCCTCTTCAAATAAAACGTTCGCAAGCGTTTCTTCGCCGCGTCCATTATAAGCGTAGACTAAAAACGTCGCCCAGGTCGCGGCGTTCGTTATAGCGGTTTCAGATACCGAACCGTCTATATCAAGCCGTTTAAAATTATCGCTTAATTTTGGACGTATTTCTGAAAAATAATCTTTCGCTTTTTCCGCGGCCGCCCGCGTTTCAACGCTTGCGAACTTATAATGCGAGGCGGAGCACATCTTAAAAATCTTGCCGCGACATTTGTCTTCTAAAGAAGCGGCTTCCGTCGACTCCGGCGAACACGCTTCCGCGCGATCCAAACCGCAACCCAATATGGAAAAAATCAATAACGCCGCCGCTTTTTTCATTAACGCTCTCCCTGATTGATTGTTAAAAACAAGTCGAAAAGAATTTTCCGACTAACGAGTTCTCGAGATATTTTGCTTACTCGAAGCATGATCGCCTACAAAAACGTCTCAATTAATTTATTATAATTTTAAGATGAAATATATAAAAATATGTAAATTATTTTCATATATTTTCTTGATTTTTGCGACGCGTTAGTGAAATTTCAGCTTTCATTGATCATTAGACTTTCAGCCCAAGGATAGATATTGGCGGTTCAAATTTTTGCTAGTCTCTAACTTAGATTCTCAACTCATTATTCGTATTACAAAAGAATGCAATGAATTATTCGATCTATATAGGTTCCGTTAGGAAAAATGCGATGAGTAGTATGAAGCTATTTTTGTTGACACACGAGGTTTATACTCCGCAATAAGTCATTGCTAGGCGCGTGAATTCGCGAAGCTTCTTCCTTCTCCGTCATCCTAGAGGCCGCAGGCCGAAGGATCCAAACGATTTTTAAGCTTATTCGCCGTCTGGATTCTTCGCTACGCTCAGAATGACGGAAAGGAACGACGAACAAAATTTTTCCTAACACAATCTGATAATTATAGGAATTTTTTATTGACAAAAATATATAATATGTTATTTATGTAATTAATTAATTGAGGATAAAACGTGAAAAATAAATTACTTATTATTTTGGGATTAATTGTTATTGGAAACGCTAACGTCGAGGGGATGGCTCAAGTCGCGTATTGTATTCCAAGTCGCCCAGAATCACTGACACTGCAAGGAAGAGATCAACCGCAAATACGTGAATTAATTCATGAGGCGCATGCATTTCAATCAAACATATCTTACCCAATAGATATACCTTATCGAGAATTATTGGGCGGAAGACATCTTGAGAATGCTCTAGAAATAAAAGAATCTCTATCAGCGAATTCGGTATTTTCCAAAATCTTGCATACATCCTTTTCAGGGGGTGAACTACTTAAGTCGTCAGATATTGATCTCTCTGCTCTTGCTCGGCAGCTAGATTTAGGTGCAGCTTCTTCTATACAACGAAAGCCAGATTGTTGTGGCTGCTGGTCAAAATTATTCCAATTCTTTGGAAGAATTTTCAAACGTAGCCGTAACTAAAAATTCTTATTTTCCGTCATTGCGAGAAGCGAAGCGACGGAAGCAATCTAGAAAAAAAGCGGCCGTTCATTACTGGATTGCCGCGTCGGACTTCGTCCTCCTCGCAAGGACGTATGTAGGGGGGCTCTCCCGCGAGGAAAAAGGTTTTTCCTCCTCTTTCTCGTCATCTTTGCGAGCGAAGCGAGGATCCAGAAAACGTTGATATTTCACTGGATTCTCAGCCTACGGCCAAGAATGACGAGATGGGGCGACTCAAAATTTTTTTCAGGCCGGAATACGGATTTTAGGCTGTGTTAGGAAAAATTTTGTTCGTCGTCTCCTCTCCGTTATCCTGAGCAAAGCGAAGGTTCCATACGACGAAGACGCGGGAAAACCGTTTGGATCCTTCGGCCGCAAGCGGCCTCGAGGATGACGAAGAGACGACGACTACTGTCTTATGGCGCCGTTTTGAGCGTTTGGCGTTGTCATAGGATATCCCGCGGTCATCTGACCGTTTGTCGGCGCGTAAGTTCCCGCGTTTGTTGTCGGCATTGTAGTTCCCGCCATTTGACCGTTCAGGCCGTTTGGCGACGCGGAGTAAGGCGCGGTCGTTTGGCCTGACATAGTCGGAGAATACGTCGTCTGACCTCCGGCGCCGCGTTTGAAAGAGCACTTTTGCATCAAAGTATTCACATCCTGCGGGCTTAGACCCTGACCGGCGTAATATACGGGGATTTTGGACAAAAATTCGCAAGTCGCGCTGATATCCGCAATCAATTTATCTAATTTTGCCTGGTCCATCTCCAGGCCTTCGGAGCTTTGCAGCCCTTTTAACGTTGTGGAGAATTCTTGCAAAACGTTTGCGGCCGCGGTTATCTTAGACGCTAAAGCGGTAAGATCCCTCTGCATCGAACTCGCTCCCGCCGCGGAATAACTGGCTTTGTCCGCCATTATTTTAAGATAAACCAGGAACGAAGCCCTTACGTTCGCTCGCAGGGAATTAATTCCCTTGCCAAGCATAAGTTTAAGCAGCTTGTTTATATCCGTTTTCGCCGTAGCTATAGTCCCTTGAGACGACGAAGTAGTTTTCTCTTCGGCTTTTTTCAGCTTTTCCACCGATTCTTTTATTTTGGTTACAAGCAACTTTATCCAAGATAAAAATTCCGAGGCGTTTTTTGTCGCGGCTCTCAATGGTATCAGAGGAGAAACGTCGTCTTGTTTTGTAAAGTCTCTTCTAGCCGTGTCGTCGCTCTTGGTGCTGAGCGAGGCGGCTTCTTTGGCCAACGCGTCGATCGCGGTCGCGAACTTATTCAGCGATTCGACGGAAGGATCCTTGCTTCCGAACAATCCGGCGTGAATTGGTTCAATTAATATAGAAAAAGAAAACGCGGTTAATGTTGTTAATAAGACCTTCTTCATTTATTTTCACCTCATGCGACAACGACGGTTCTTTTTCATCATTTTTAGCCAAGCGAGGAATTCAAGCGGCGAAGAAGCTTAAACGCGTATGGATCCTTCGTCGGACTTCGTCCTCCTCTAGGATGACGAAGAGGAATGGATGTTACGCTCCCCTCGCGCCAGCCTTATCCTGCAAGGAGAGAGGGAGCGCTGGCGTCAAACTCGCGACGCTATCTAACGAGGGCGAATGATTATTGGCCCCTACGATTTGCGGTCGACGCTCTCAGTTCCTATTTTGCGTCATTGCGAGGAGAACGAAGTCCTACGCGGCAATCCATCTATGGACTGGCGCGCGCTTCGTCGCTTCGCTTCTCGCAATGACGTAGAAAGGGAGGAATCCTTAATTCCCCCTCCCGCAAGGGAAGAGGGAGAGAAGGTTTCCCTACGGCGGCGGAGGATAGAGATCCGAAGACCTCTCCCCCGCTATCTCTCGTTTCTCAAGCGAAGCTCGGAATTACCGACGAGCTGGAGCCGCTGGGGCCGCTTCTACCACCGGCTGTTGATAGACAGGCTGCTGTTGGTATACCGGTTGTTGCTGATATACAGGTTGCTGAACAGGCTGCTGATATACTGGCTGTTGCTGGTACGCCGGCGTTTGAGTCTGAACTCCAGAGTACTGGCCGTTCATTCCAGCGTTGTACATAGGGGCGCCGCCTCCGCTTTGAGCCTTTGCGACGTTGGTATTAGCCTCTTGTACAATCTCGTTGGCGTCGTTCATTAAGTTCTGATCCATGCTCCTAGACGACACGCTAGACAACGCGGCCGCGGCGTTGCTCAACAAGCCTGCCGCCCAGTCTTTTAGCTCCTCGACATACGCCGTTTCCTCGTCGCTTCCTCTGGCCTGAATCCTCGACATTTCTTTGACTACTTCGCTAAGAGCTTCGACTATCCCGTTAGCCTGTCCAGACGCGAACGTGCCGTCTGTAATCAAACTCGGGAAATTGTTATCGATCAGCGCGCGTTTGCTTTCAACAGCCTTTTTCGCCGTCGTCATCAATTTCGTCGTTTTGAGGTCTTCCGCGATACCCTCGTAGAATTCGAACACCGGCTTTAGATTTGATGCGACTGTTTTTGCCGAGCTCTTTACCTGAGCAGGCAACGCGCTGTTCTCATTCATATCGTTTAATAGATTCTGTAATGAGGCGATAGCCGCGGCTACTCCTTCAAATTCGCCTTTGTACGCGTTTCCGAAGTCTGTGGCGCTCGCTCCCTTTGCGGCCGAGTTGTTGGCTCCAAGCGTCCAGGTCTTAGCCGCCGAATCCTCGACGCCGACCGACAACACCGTGGCCAAAGCCGCGCCAATCATTAACTTTTTCATTTTTATCCTCCAAATTTAACAAATAGATTATAAATATGGACTTATTAAAAAAACGTTAATTTTTTTAAAAAAATTTTATTAAATTAATTGAGAGATTTTTTCGTCGTCCTAGAGGCTGCTTGCGGCCGAAGGATCCATCAATACACTTTCCCGCGTCTTCTTCGCTTGGATCCTCGCTTCGCTCTAGGATGACGAAAAGACGACGGCATATCCCCTCTCGCGCGAGGAGAGAGGGGAAGGTTTTCTCTTCTCGTCATCCTTGCGAGCGCAGCGAAGCGAGGATCCAGAAAAATGCTGATATTTCACTGGATCCTCGGCCTGCGGCCAAAAATGACGAGATATTGCGAAAAGCGAAGCGGCGAAACGCGCCAGTCCATAGATGGATTGCCGCGTCGGACTTCGTCCTTCTCGCAAAGACGCGCGTAGGAGAAAAATCACGCCCGCGATCGACTTTTGGCGATCAAAACCATCCCCAACGCCGTCATCGCGAGGCTCATATATTGATTTAGATTCAATCCCGAAAGATAGAGCAATTTCCAGCTAAATTGAGAATCCGGCTCGCGGAAAAACTCCGCGCAGAACCTCGCGACTCCGTATCCGACGCAGAAAACGCCGGAAAGCCCGCCGGCGCGTCGCCAGCATCCTTTTTTAAACGCCGCGAACATGACGAAAAACAGCAAAACGCCCTCTAGAAACGCCTCGTAGAGCTGGCTCGGATGCCTGCTAACTCCGTCGCGAAAAACAACGCTCCATGGAACGCTCGATTCTTTTCCCAGCAGCTCGCCGTTTATAAAATTCGCGATTCTGCCGAAAAATAACCCGATCGGAACGCTTACCGACCACAAATCGATGAATTTGAGAAAATCAATCTCCCGCTTCTTGCAAAACCAGTAAGTCGCCGCGATAACGCCGAGAAATCCGCCGTAAAAAGACATCCCGCCTTTCCAGATTTTGAAAATTTCCATCGGGAATTTCAGATAATGATCGAAGTCGTAAAAAAAGACGTATCCCAAACGCCCGCCGACTATTATCCCGACGACGGCGGCGTTGATAAAATCGTCGAGCGTCCGCCGATCGATTTTTGCGTCCAACTTGCCGGACAAATAAATCGACAACTTTAACGCGACGATTATTCCAAATATATAAGCCAGCGAATACCAGTGTATCGGCAGACCGAAAATCGAAAAGGCTATCGGGGAAAAATTACAGGTCAAAGTTTGAGCCTCTTTAAGTATGTTATGCGAATAATAAATTAAAAACTTAAAATCTCAATGCGTCGTCCTTCGAGGCGACAAAGCGAGGATGACGAAGTCCGACGCGGCAATCCATCTATGAACTGGCGCTTTTTCCAGGATTGCTTCGTCGCTTCGCTTCTCGCAAGGACGTAAAAGTGAGTTTGACGCTGGCATCCCCTCGCGCCAACCCTCTCCCGCAAGGCTTCCTCCACCCCGTAAAGGATGCTATGCTTATATGGATATATCATATGAGGCTATGTGGGCATGAAGGATTTGATAAGCAGGTATTTTTCTGGAATTAATAATGTTACGATAAACAA
>JAISHN010000059.1 GCA_031262635.1 Holosporaceae bacterium | reverse complement strand
AACAATATGCTGCTGTTTGATTGGGTAGAAGACTACGGATGCGTAAACGGCGTGGCTGTATACGTAAGAAACATTTTAAAGCAGGCGCTGAATTTAGAAGCGACGGCGATTATCATGATTCATAATCATCCAGGGAGGAAACCGAAGCCGTCCGCGGAGGATATCGCGTCGACTAAACGAGTGGCAGAAGCCGCGGAAAAAGTGGACGTCCAGCTGCTCGACCATATCATCATCGCCGGCGACGACTACTTCTCTATGAGGGAGCATCGGAAGATTTAAACATTCAAAAGAATTATGTCGTCGTCAATTCGCCAGATATAACTTCCGCTTGTCGAATAACGGTTTCAACGGCTATTTTTTCTAAATCTGGGGGATACTTGTATTGTTTCAAAATGCGCTTCACTTCGAGTCTAAGCTTCGCTCGAACAGATTCTCTTGTTTGCCAGTCAATTGTCGCGCTGTTTCTTATTTTTTCGGTTAGTAGACGAGCCATTTCTCGCAAAACGTCGTGTCCTAAAACTTTCGTCGCGCTATCGTTGATTTCTAACGCGTCGTAAAACGCCGTTTCCTCTTCGGTAAGCCCTAATTCTTCGCTCTTATTTTCGGACGTTTTTATCTCCTTAGCTATGTCTATAAGCTCCTCTATTACTTCTACGGTTTGTACGAGTCTATTTTGGTATCTTGTTATGGAATTTGTTAGCAGTTCTGAAAATTTCTTACTTTTTACGACGTTTCTTTTAAATTTTATTTTTATTTCGTCTCGTAGTAATTTTTTCAGCAGTTCCAACGCAAGATTTTTTCTTTTCATATTCTTAACTTCCATAAGAAAGTCGTCGGATAAGATAGAAATATCCTTAGATTTTACGCCGGCCGCTTTCAATATGTCGATTATTTCAGATCCGCCGACGGCTTTAGAAACCAATTGTCTTATTGCGTATTCTTGGTCTTTTTTACTCTTGATCGGTTGCTCGGATAAATTTGTTTTTAAAATAAGGCTTCTCATGTTTTGGAATAAGCGCAGATCTTCTCTGATTTGTTTCGCTCGTTCGGTAGTCGAGCAAAGCGAAAAGGCTTTAGACAATTCTAAAACAGCTTGCAAGAATCTTTCTTTGCCTTTTTCTTGTTTTAGAACGAATTCAATCGCGTCTAGCGTAGGAGTCATCCTTTCCATTTCGGGTTTTTCTAGCATTTTTCGATAATCGAATCCATGAAGCTGGCCTTTTATTATTTCAAACTTCTCCGCCATTACGTCGACCGCTTGCTCTAAATCTATGCAGGCGTTTGATTGATCTCGTTTGGTATAATCTGCGAGAGCTTTTTTGAGATTATCCGCCAAACCGATGTAATCGACTATCAGTCCGCCTTGCTTATCGGAAAAGACGCGATTTACCCGAGCAATCGCCTGCATCAAGCCGTGTCCTCGCATAGGTTTGTCGACGTACATTACGCTTAGGCAAGGAGCGTTAAACCCCGTTAGCCACATATCGCGAACAATTGCAATTTTGAAGGGATTTTGCGGGTTGCGAAAATCATTCCCTAATTTTTCTCTCTGTTTTTTACTATAGATATGTTCTTGCCATTCGATTGGATCCGACGCGTCGCCGGTCATAATAATCTTAACGTTTTCTTTCCATTCCGGTTTTATCGCTATGATAGCGTCGTATAATTCCACGCAAATTCTTCTGCTCATGGCGACGATCATTGCCTTGCCGTTTACAGTTTCGCTTCTTGTTTGATAATGTTCGACGATATCATTTGCGATAAGATTAACGCGTTTTTTATCGCCGGCTAAAACTTCCAATCGCGACCATTTGCTTTTTACTTTTTGACTATCTTCTTCGCTTTCAGCAATTTCTTCGAATTCAGCGTCGATAGTTGGAAGCGCTTCTTTTAATACTTCGAACTTCGCTAGACGGCTTTCATAATAGATTGGAACCGTCGCGCCGTCTTCCACCGCTTGTGAAACGTCGTAGATGTCTATGTAATTCCCAAATACCGCCGGCGTGTTTTTGTCCGCATTCTCGATCGGAGTTCCCGTAAATCCTAAAAACGAGGCGTCAGGCAAAGCGTCGCGTATTTTTCTTGCGAATCCGTCGATAAAATCGTACTGGCTCCTGTGAGCTTCGTCGGCGATAACTAGAACGTTGCGTCTAGTCGACAACGGCTCCGAACTTTCGGAAAATTTCTGAATCGTGGTAAAAATTATTCCGCCCGCCGTAGTCTTGAGTTTTTCTTTTAAATCCGCGCGACTTTCGACTTGAATCGGAGTCTGTCTTAGAAAATTTTTGCATACGACGAATTCTTCGAACAACTGATCGTCAAGATTGTTGAGATCTGTAAGAATAACCAGCGTTGGATTTTCCATTTCTGGCGTTTGAACGATTTTTCGACAAAAAAAGATCATAGACAAACTCTTGCCGGATCCTTGAGTATGCCAAACGACGCCGACGCGTTTGTCTCCTTTGTCCGACGAAGCGTTTACGGCGGATTTTACGGCTTTTTTTACCGCGTAGAATTGATGATACGCGGCGATTTTCTTATCCAACTTATCTTCGCGAGCTTCAAACAAGCAAAAATTACGAATAAAATCTAAGAAAAAATCTTTTCTGAATAATCCTTTGATCAAAACTTCTAATTTCAAGATATTGCTTGGAGCCAAAGTCTCTCCGTCGACGGTTCGCCACGGCGCGAAACGATCTAATTCCGCCGTTAGCGATCCAACCGCCGCGTTTATTCCGTCGGAAATAATTAACGCTTCGTTATATCTAAATAAACTTGGGATTTGAGCTTTGTACGTTTGCAACTGATTATAAGCGTCTTCTATCGTCGCATCTTCTTCAACAGGATTTTTCAGTTCGAAAACCGCCAGCGGCGCTCCGTTTACAAAGACGACCGCATCCGCCCTGCGAGCGCGTCCGTTTTCAACAACCTTAAACTGATTTACAACTAGAAAATCGTTGTTTTCAACATTGTCATAATCGGCAAACCATACGTGTTCGCCGATCGATCTGCCGTCTTTGAAATGCTCGACGTCAACGCCGTCGGCGATAAAAGAATGAATCTTTCGGTTGTCTTCAACGACGTTTTGCGAAGATACGGCTAAAA
>JAISHN010000043.1 GCA_031262635.1 Holosporaceae bacterium | reverse complement strand
AGGCGCAAAAAATAAATGCCCAAGAATTAGCAAAAATGTATGGTATTGATCAAAAGTATGTTGACGAAATAGAAATAAACATTGCAGATAAAGAGAAGGAAATTGTAGAAAAATTATATAGTAAGCAAGCGGAAACGCTTTCTAAAAAGGCTATTAAGATAAGAAAACTTGAGGGGAAATTAGATTCTATAAATCCAACTGATACAGATTACGAGGAAAAACTAAACAAACTTACAGAAGAAAGATTGCAGCTTACAGAAGAACAAGATAGAGAAGAATTGAGTAAGTACGTCATAAGAAGAGACTTTGTTGTAAAGTTGCTGCAAAAAATATTAAGTGAACGACAAATTAAAGAAGAAGTAATTCAAAATTTATTTTTTAAAAGAAAATCAACGGCGAAAACAAGCGATTTATGGATTTTCGATGAAGAATTTGTACATTTTGAAGGTTATGCTGACAACGATCTGAGTAGATTAGAAGTAGATGGTGAAAAATTATTACGCGATAGCGTTGATATAGAGACGGTTCTAAAATCTGTTGGAATTGAAATGGGGAATGCTCTTAAATGGCGGCCTGACATATTTCTTTATCCAGAAGAAGGTAAATGTATATTGTTTGAATTCAAAGCTCCGGAAGTTGAAGTATCTAAGCATTGCGATCAAATACAGAAGTATGCAAAAATAATAGCGAATTATTCTAAAAAGGAATTCAGACAATTCTATGGATTTTTGATTGGACAGCAAATAAATCCCTTAGCAATACCCGACAGATATAAAAAGGCTCCTTGTGGGAGTTATTGGTACTATCCTAGCGAACCGATAAATAATATAGCAACAGGGGTTCCTATTGCCGACATTTATCAAGAAATTATTCCATTATCTGAAATTGCAAAACGAGCCGAAATTCGAAACAGGAGTTTTGCAGAAAAATTAGGTCTGTCTGACCAAGCGTAACAATAGCAAACCTCATACTTTTTCCAACGAAAAAATTAGAAAACTTATCCAACTATCTTTTCCGATTCAGCGGAGATTAGAAAAGTTGCTTTGGTATTTTTTTCTGGGCGTATTTTTCTAAAAAAAATTTACGAAAGGCGGACATATTTGCTTCGGAACCTGAATATATATGGATGAGAGCAAATTAAGGGATTAAGGAATGGCGATACTGACGCAAAGCGGGCGGACGGCGATAGCGAGGAGCGTGAAGAGTCAAACGATACATTTGGCGTGGGGAACGGGGCAGAGCGAAGGCGGCGCAAACGTTTTAGAGCCGGAAGACCCGACGCAAACGGCGCTGATACATGAAATTGGCCGTCGCGTTGCGGACGAAGTTTTATTTTGCGTGGGAGACGACGAGGAAGGCGATTTGCTGACTCCGACGGGGCGATTTAGAGCGGTGGAACAGCCGACGAACAATCTATTTATTCGAACGACGTATGATTTTACGGACGGAAGCGAGTATACGATTCGCGAGTTTGGGCTGTTTGTGGGGACTAAAACGGCTTTAGAGCTTCCCGAAGGACAGAAGTACTTTTTGCCTACTGATATCGTCGATCCAGGGATACTTCTTTTATTGGAGCATTCCGTACCGTTGATCAGGACTCCCGCGACTCGGGAATCTTTCAGTTTCGTCGTTAGCTTCTAGGAGATTTTAATGCCGACAATGCCGCAAGGATATTACGATCGTTTCGACTCGTCCAAGAGATACGGGAAGACTTTGTTTCTCGCGGGGAAAGGGCTGCAGTCCGCGGAGTTGAACGAGATTCAGGACTACGCGAATCATGCGTTAAGGAATTTTGGCGACGCGATTTTCAAAGACGGGGACGTTATACGCGGCTGCGCTTGCGTAATCGACAACCAAACGGGGAATCTAGCGCTTGAAGCGGGGCAAGTTTATCTGAACGGCTCCATCAGGGACGTTTCGTCTGGAAGTTTTACGATTCCGATAGACGTTTCGGTCAAGATAGGGGTTTATTTTAAAGAAACGGTCGTTACGGAGTTGGAAGACCCGACTTTACGCGATCCCGCGGTAGGGACGAGGAACTATCAGGAAGCGGGAGCGGCCAGACTGAAGTACAATCTCGTATGGGGATTTCAGGCGGAAGGAGTAACGGAAGCTTCGCCCGATCTTGGGGAATTTTACGCGATATATAACGTAGAGAACGGCGTGTTGGTACAAAAAGCGCTGGCTCCGCAAATGGATTCGGTGAGCGCGGCTTTAGCCAGATACGACAGCGAGAGCAACGGCTCATACGTCGTTCGCGGCATGAACGTCGTTTGTCTTGGAGCTTCTTCGACGGAGCAAGTTTTTGCGGTAAACGAAGGCAAAGCCCACGTCGAAGGCTACGAGATCGAGCTTGCTCATTCTTTGCGAACGCGTTTTGAGAACGAAATCGACGCTCAGACGATCGAATCCGATCCGTATGTTTTCGAGCCGAACGATCAAGGCGTTATGACGGTCGCGCTGAACTACGCGCCTTTAGCAAACGTAACTTCAGTGGACGCGACGGTGGAAAAGATCGCGACGCTAACGCACGGAAGCTATAGCGGCGTTCTCGATCCGATTCCGTCGACTTCGGTTCTCGAGATTATGCAAATTAAGCAAGGCGATTTCATTTATATAAAGAACGTCGACTACAAGCTGACGGCGGGGCAAGTCGATTGGTCGTTGTCCGGAGCCGAGCCCGCTCCTGGGAGCGCGTATGAAATCGTATATCGCCATCGAGCGAAACTTTCGCCGACGAATATAACGGACGCTGGCTTTGATATTTCGGGAGCGGTGGACGGCTCGGTTGTCTTAGTAGACTACTCTTGGAAAATGTCGCGATACGATCTGATTACGATCGACTGCGAGGGGATAGTTCGCCGCGTGAAAGGCTTGGCGCATCCGTGGATGCCGGCGGTTCCGAAAGCTCCGAACGGGCAACTTGTTTTAGCTCGAGTGTTTCAGAATTGGGCGAGCGGCAAGAAGCCGACCGCGACTAACGACGCGATCCGATGTTTGCAAATGGCGGATATCGAGGCGATCAAGAACAGGGTTGCGGATTTGTACTATTTGGTTTCGCAGGAACGACTAAAGAGCGACGCGAACGCGAGCGATCCGAGCGCTAAGAAAGGGATTTTTGTCGATCCGTTTTTTGACGACGACATGAGGGATCAAGGAATTGAGCAAACGGGGGCGATAGTCGACAAATGTTTGACTCTGCCGATTAGGGCGGAAGTTTGCGACCTGGCGAAAGATCAAAAAAATTACATGCTGCCGTATGAGCTTGAGCCGGCGATTTCGCAGGAATTGCAAACGGGAAGCATGAAAATAAACCCGTACTCTGCGTTTGATCCGATACCGGCGGACTTGCATGTGACTTTGAACGTGGATCGCTGGACGGAAATTGAGACGCAATGGCTGAGTTCCGTTACGCGGGAGATTTCGAGAGGGCGA
>JAISHN010000012.1 GCA_031262635.1 Holosporaceae bacterium | reverse complement strand
TTAATTCCAGAAAAATACCTATTTATCAAATCGTTCATGCCCACATAGCCTCATATGATATATCCATATAACCATAGCATCTTTTACGGGGTGGAGGAAGCTCCCGCAAGGGGAGAGGGGGAATGCCGCTGCCGCTTCGTCATACTTACGAGCGGAGCGCAGCGAGGATCCAGAAAATGCCTATGTTTCACTGGATCCTCGGCCTACGGCCAAGGATGACGGGAAATATGCTCGCCGCCGTTCCTGCCACAAAAAATTCTAACAGCTTCCCTTTAATTTTTTCGCTTAGTTTACAATTCCTTATCCACATCGCAACATCCTAACACTCCTCGCGTCAGGCACCAGGCCCTTAATTTAATATTTGATAAATTTTTCAAGAAAAGTCTCCGATTTTCGGCGTAACGGTGCAAGATTTCACGCTGATTTCCGCGACTTGTTCGATAACCTGCGATCCGTCGATTTCATAAACGTTTTCCGGCTCTTTTATTAAAGCCGCCAGGCTGAGCTTGGACGCGTTAGAATCGCACCGGAGTAGGCTGCAATCTCTGTTCCCGAGATGCTCAAACACAACGTCAAACGCGGTCACTTTCCCCAAAACGCCAGGTCTCAAACACATAGGAAGCGGATTGCTTTGAGTGTGCAAATCGCTTCCTCGATCGAATTTTTGCGGAGACTGCTTGGCGTATATCGGCAACCCTAACGTGTTCACCGCCTCATTGAAATCCGCCGGAGCAAAATACGTCGCGAAAGTTTCCGCAGTTCCGATCTAGTCTTCTAATTAAGCCTGATCTATGATATAAAATCTCCGGCTTCGGAAGGGTGACAGAGAGGTCGATTGTGACGGTCTCGAAAACCGTTATACGCTTTCCGCGTATCGTGGGTTCGAATCCCACCCCTTCCGCCAAACTATGTTGGTTTTTCCCTCATTTTTGAATGAAAAATTTTTTTTAAAATCAAAATATGCCACCAAATATACCACCATAATTGCGACGCTACGATATTTAGACTGTATTGGATTGTGAGGGATTATATCAGACTTGCGTTAAATTTACGCCTGGAATAATACCGGCTAAGAAGAAAAAATGGGGCGGCTTTTTTAGATTGCCCGCGGCGAGGGGGGGCATTTGCGTATATTCGTTCTTTTTCGCTATGCGACGTAACTCTAGCTTACATCGTCTAAAATGGAATCGGCGAAGTGAGTTTAGCTCGTTTCATCCTCGTTCAATCGATAGGCGACTCGGCATTGCGTTTGTTTCTTGAATCTCGCCGGACGAAGGTATCCGCGACTTACGCATACCTTTCGCCGCCCCAACTTGCGCGTCTTTCAAATTTGAGTGTTATTGCTTAGTTCAAAAAGGGCGTTCCGCATTTCGTTAGTAAGAATCTCATGAATTTGAGCCGCGTCTTTTAGCGGAGCGATTAGGGTCGAAACGCGATCGGGGATTTGCAACAAAGTCTCGCGAATTATTCGCTCTCGAGCTTTCGCGACTTTTCTCACCGCCTCCGCCGATACGTATTGCCTCTCTATAGCCGCGGTTTTAGCTTCGAGAATCTCGCCTTTAGTTTGCTCGTTTTTTAGCTTGGCCTCTAAAAACTGGTTTTGCAGCTCCTTGCGGCTAATCGCTTTGTCTTCGTCTACAAGATTGCCGCGAAGAGGTATTTTTCCTTGCTTAACGAGCTTTGACACATATGCCCTTGAGAATCCGTTGCGCCGCGTCCATTCCGATTTTGCGATTAATCCCATAACTCGCCTTTCTTTCTGATATACATAAATTATATCATATTTTACGTTAATTCGCAGAAAGAAGAAAAGCTTGAAATTTAAAACTGCGAATGAAGATTGACCGCCAAGAATTAACCTCTAAAAAAATCTCTGACGCTAGCGAAGTATCGGGGCTCGGAGAGCCGTTTGAATTCAAATGCTGGGAAGCGCCTTTGTTGTTTTTGAAGCAATGTATTTTGCCATTGATATTTTTAAATTGTTAGAGATAAATGTACTTTGATATTTGAAATGAATGATGGAAGATATGTAGTATAAAGCTATTTATGCTGATAAAATAGAACGATGCTTATACTCTTTCTCTTTTCATAATAGAGTCTAGGTTCTAATGATAACGTTCGAAGAAAATATCGTCAGCATCCACGGTGAATTCGGCCAAAAGTGGTTGAATAATCTGAATAAAATTGTCTTGAATCTTGCAAAGGTATGGACTCTTACAAATTTAAAGCCATTTGATAATCTTACTTTTAACTATGTTCTTTCTGGATTTCAAAATAAAACTCCGATCGTTTTAAAAGTCGGAATACGAGATGAAAATTTAAGAAAAGAGGCTCAGGCATTGAAGTTTTTTGAAAATGTTGGAGCTATAGAATTGATAGATTCAGCTAAAGACGCTTTGCTTTTACGCCGAGCGATTCCCGGAAATTCGCTCGCAGAGCGCTTTCCAGATAATGAGGATAAGTCTATACAAATCGCGGCGGACGTTATCAAAAAATTGCGTTCGGTCGGCGGCGTCTACGATGGATTTTTTACAATAGAAGATTTGCTAAGCGATTTATATAAAGAATGGGGAATACCCAGTCGCTATATTCGCAAAGCTCGACGGATCGCAAATAGCCTACAGAAAACGACGACGCGCCGCCTACTTGTTCACGGAGATCTGCATCACGATAATATAGTAAAGGATGGAGACGGCTGGAAAATTATCGATCCAACCGGAGTAGTCGCCGATCCGGCTTATGAAATCGCGTCTTTCATGTTTAATCCAATCGATAAAATTTGGAAGCGCGAAGACTTTGTCGCTATTATACAAAATCGAATCGAGAAATTTTCGAAGTTATTAAATATCGATCCAAATCGCATTCTTCAATGGACTTATGTAAAGTCCGTATTGTGTTGGATCTGGTGTTCGGAAACGCCGAATAACGACAGATCCGTCCTTGCAAAATTATTCGATAAAATCGTTGAATACGATTCTCTTTAAAAAAACCGAGCGATGATTTAAGTTTTCTATTGGCTCTAGACTAGTATCTCTCCAGATTTAATGAGCAAAGGAATAACAATCTAGGGGCAGGCGCCTGAGAGGTTTAACCGGTAGATTTGAGGATAGATTTAAGGTCTTTTAGGAGCTTAGAAGGTTCTCCGACGTTAAATCTCCACTCACACTCTTTAAGAAACAAATAAAAATACCTTTTGTCAATCCCGT
>JAISHN010000055.1 GCA_031262635.1 Holosporaceae bacterium | reverse complement strand
GACGCATATCGTAGGGGCGAATAGTCATTCGCCCTCGCAACGTCCGGTTCTCTAGATAATGAAAAGGATGTTTCCTTTACAGAAGCGGAGTCAGATTTTGTATTACTGCAGGCAAAATATGAAGAAAAATCGCTTAATTTACAATGAGATTCCCCCCCCCATTTGTCTTGCAGGCGCTAACGGACGACAATCTAACGACGGCGGTTTTGATCAATTTAAAATATCGAAACATAACTGCCCTCTCGATAAACCTATCGGCATCGTTAAATAAAAACGGTTAAAAAAGAGTTAAGAAAACGCATATCGTAACTTAGGGGCGAATATTATTCGCCCTTTTTTATGCGCGAGAAACGATTTTTTGTTTTCAACAACGTAAAACTCGTTACCCTCGAGCGAAGCGAAGGTATTCTTTCTTCTACGTCATTCTGAGCGAAGCGAAGGATCCAAGCGATGAATAAGCTTAAAAATCGTTTGGACCCTCGGCCTGCAGCCAAGGATAACGAAAATACTTCAGCGCTAAATTAATTTTCTAGTTCACTATTCCGGTTATAGCGTGTGATTTTAATAATCTAAATCCTCTACCCGCCAGTCTCTTAGAACTTCAACCATATCTCTAGCGTAGGATTTAGCTTTTTCAAGATCATGCTCCAAGTAATTTCCGCATTCTTTGCGAGTCGCTCCAGGAATCGCTCCCTCAAATTCTGAAATAAGCTTCATAGATTCTTTTATAAGTTCTAACGCTTTTTCATGCGGTAAGTCTCTTGTTAGAAGATAGAATCCCGTTCTGCATCCCATAGGGCCGACGTAGATTATATTTTCAGGATATTTATCTCTAGCGAACGTCGCGAATATGTGCTCGATTGTGTGAGCCGCTGGAACTTTAATATAAGGAGGCGTGTTCGGTTTAATCATTCGAATGTCGTAGGTGAATATATCTCCGTCAATTCTGGATATGTACGCGCCTTTTTCAAGCTTATCGTGATCAACTTCGAAGCTTTTGATTTTATTCATAGAAGACTTTCCTCTGGTCGGGGCGAGAGGATTCGAACCTCCGACATCTTGCTCCCAAAGCAAGCGCGCTAGCCGGACTGCGCCACGCCCCGACGGAATATTCTTTACACTAATAATTATTATCTTTCAATATTTGTTTTGGTTGTTTAAACCTGTCGATATGTTAATAAAAGGTTAACGAATGACGCGACGCTAGTTAACCTTTTGTTAATCTTTATTCGGGAAAAATTTAGGTAAATTTACTTTTCAACCATATTTCTGTCGATATCTAGTTTATAAAAATCGCGCGAAAAATTATTGGGGAGGTAGAAACGCGATAAGTTAACAACTTATTAACGTATCCAGTGTGGATTTGTTAATTATAGCGACAATAAAAGAAATTTAGCGCGACGGCTGATTAAACAAATTGCTTTCTTCTACGGTTGGTGTTAGCTTAACTAAAACAAGTTAATTTTTCGTTATTATATGTGGAGGATGTATTGAAATTGTCCGACGTGTCTAATCGTGTTAAGGGGTTGTGCGGCGGCGTTTTAATATTTTTAGGTTATTCTCCGGTCTTACTAGATTTATTCTTTAAAGCTAACAATAAAGCAGAGTTTCACGTTAGCGAAGTCGCTGGGGAAATTATTTTTCAGACGCAAGAACAGGCTGGGAATAATGTTTTGTTTTGCGAAGATTTCTCAAAGCAAAAAGACTCTTTAATTCAAGATCTTATAAAGAACGAAAAGGCTAGCTTGGCGTTTAACTTTTCTCGCGAGTCGTTTTCGACTGGGAAAGTTCCAGACGTTTCTAGCGCTAGCGTAAGCCCTATAATAATTGTTTCTAAAGGAAATTTCGCTGGATCTAGGTTTGTAAAAGGCGATATTAAATCGAATTTCTATGAAGACGCTAGAAAACTTGGAATTCCGGCTGGCGTTGTGGACAGCGTGATACATAATCTATCTTCAAAAGTGGATTTTAAACGTTCGCTGAAAAAGGGCGATTCGTTTGAAATACTTTACAGTCAGAAAAACGTAATGCTGTACGCTAAAATCACGACAAAACGTTCTAAATCCGCCGTCTATAGAGTCGCAAACGACTCAAGTTCCGCTTATTATTTTGAAAACGGCGTAAAAACCGCTCAGGTATCAAATTCAAGATGTTTTGGACAACCGTTGAAAGGACGGTTGAACGTAACGTCTCCTTTTGGATATAGAAAACATCCAGTTTATAATAAATATCATCATCATTCCGGCGTAGATTTAGGAGCGTCTTACGGCGCTCCGGTATACGCTGTTTATGACGGAGTAGTTACAAAAGCGTCGCTTTATTATGGATATGGAAAATGCGTAGAAGTAGCGCATGCTTCCGGGTATAGAAGCAGATATGGACATCTTAGTAAATATGCCGTTTATCTTGGAACAAAAGTTCGAAAAGGACAAATCATAGGTTATGTAGGAAGAACTGGGACGACGACAGGTAATCACTTGCACCTTGAACTTGCCAGAAATAACGTTACCATAAACCCGCTAAGCGTTAAAATGATGCCGGACGAGATTACCGCGACGGTTCCAAATGCAAAAAAATTCAAAGAGCTGAAATATCAGATCGAAAGAATTTCAACGGCTAGTTAGCGGTTTTAATGTTTTTAATCGATAAAAAAGATCAGCTAGACGCTTTTATAAACAATATAATCGCTGAAATGAAATGTTCTCCAACCGACGAACAATTTATTGCCGTCGATACGGAATTCATCCGCGAAAACTTAGAAAAGCCCCTGTTGTGCTTGATTCAGATCGCCGCTCCAAGCGAAGTTTTTGTAGTCGATCCTATTGCGATCGATCCATCGCCTTTAGACCTAATCTTTGAAGACTCTGGAATAAAAAAGGTTTTTCACTCCGCGGCTCAAGATTTAGAAATACTGTCTTTATATGGAATCGATACGAGGAATTTTTACGATACGCAACTATACGAGTCCATTTTAAGCGAAGAGGCGGCTGTTAGTTATCAATCCATAGTTTTCAAGTATTTAAATAAAAAAATAAAGAAAACCCATACGCTGAGCGACTGGAAAAAGCGTCCGCTTAGCGAAAAGCAGCTGGCGTATTCGACGGACGACGTTTTTTATCTACGCGAGGTTTATAAAAAACAATCTCAAAAATTAGTCGAATTAGAACGGAAAAACTGGTTGGACGACGAGTTATCGCGCCTAGCGGAAAAGAGCAAAGAAAATTATTTTCCAACAACGCTAAGCGAAAATGATCTGAATATTTATAATCAACTAAACGAATGGCGGGAGAAAAAAGCCGTCGAAAAAGGCGTTTCGCCTAAGTCGGTAGTAAGAGACGACGTCATAAAAGCGATATGCAAAAAAGGCGCGGATTTTGTTCGACACATTAAAAATTCACGAAACGTTAGAGATAAAAATTATAAAGAGTTCTTAGCGTTCGCTGAAAAAATTGCCGAGAGCTTAGACGCAAAAGAGACTCCGCCTAAGCGAAACGCCGCTTTCGATCTGCTAAAAATATTGCTAGAAATTTGTTCTCGAAAGCATTCGATCGCCGCGTCGGTAATAGCTCCGTCGAAAGAACTGCGTAAGCTAATAGAAAAGGACGAGAACGCAAAATGTTTATCCGGTTGGCGATACGAAGTTTTTGGAAAAGACGCGGTTCGTCTTTTGAATGGAGAAATCTCGTTGCGAATTAAGGAAACAGAGGTCGTTGTCGAATGAAAAACGTTCTAGCCGTTACGGCTCGTCTTAAACGCTGCTCCATAGCGATTTCTTATGAAAATGAAATATATGAGACTAATAAAGACATTGACGCGGCTTCGAACTTAGTAGAACTTGCGGATAATTTAATAAAATCAAACAATATCGATCTGCGAAAAATCGAAGGAATTATAACGGCCTCCGGCCCAGGTTCATTTACCGGAATCCGCGCGGCTCATAGCTTCGCAAAAGGACTAGCGCTAACGCTGAAACTTCCGGCCGCTAGCGTAAGCTATTTTGACGTAGTTAAAAACATAGCCGCTTTGAATATGAAAAACGTCGCGGTAGCCATTAAAAGCGAAAAAGGCCAAGTTTACTATCAAACCGACGAAGAATTTGGAATTTGTCCTCATACCTCTTTGGAAGACAAAATAAAAAACGCGGCCGCGCTAGTAGGCGACGCGTGGATTTTTTGTTCTAGCTCTTTGTTAAACGCTAAAAAAGCAATATACGTCGACGACTTTAGAAGAGCGAAGAATTTGCTTAGCTTTTCGCATTTAATTACTCAAGATTCGAAGATCGAGCCGATATACTTATCGCATTCAGGCAATTACGAGAACGCTTAGCCTAAAAACGTCGTGGACGCTGTCGAGCGAATAAAGTATAATCCGCCGCGTATTTTGCAAACAAATTCGGAAAGGGCAATAATGCTTTGCGATAGATTAATAAAAAAATTGGTTAAAGAAAAAGATATGATCAATCCTTTTGCGGACAACTTAACGCAAAAATCGATCATTTCATACGGCGTTTCGTCTTATGGATACGACGCTCGCGTCGCCGACGAGTTCAAAATTTTCACTAACGTCGATAACGCGATAATCGATCCTAAAAATTTCTCCGAGCAAAGCTTTGTCGATAGAAAAACCGATTGCTGTATTATTCCGCCTAACAGTTTCGCTTTAGCTCGCACCGTAGAGTATTTCAAAATTCCAAAAGATGTTTTCGTCCTCTGCGTTGGAAAATCCACTTACGCCCGTTGCGGCATCATCGTAAACGTGACTCCGCTAGAGCCGGAATGGGAAGGGCATGTGACGCTGGAGTTCTCAAACACGACCCAGCTGCCGGCCAAAATTTATGCGAACGAAGGCGCGTGTCAGTTTTTGTTTTTTAAAGTGGACGAAACTTGCGAAGTCTCCTATAAAGATCGAGGGGGAAAATACATGGGACAACGCGGCGTTACGCTGCCAAGGATAGCATAGCGAAATGGGATTTATTTTATTCGCGCTTTTAACTTTCTTTTTATTGAACAAGCTGAACGAAATTCTCGGAATGCGAATCGGCTTTCGAATAAAGAAAGAAAATCTCTACGACATTGAAAAAAATAAAAACTCTGATCAGAAATTATCCATTTCCGAGGTAGATAAAAAGGCGTTAAAGATTAGAAAGGCGTATCCCGCTTTTAACTCCAAGGATTTTCTAAAAAAATCCGAAAAAGCTTTTGCGGCAATTTTTGAAGCTTATTCTAAAGGCGACGTTAAAACTTTAAAAGGGTTATTGTCTCCAAGGATTTTTCACGCGTTCTCCATGGCTGTC
>JAISHN010000018.1 GCA_031262635.1 Holosporaceae bacterium | reverse complement strand
TCCCTCATTCTTACTCTGCAAGCCAAAAGATCCGAACGATTTAGCCTCGTCTTTGAGACGCTGGATCCTCGCCGCGCTTCGTTTGCAAGGATGACGGGGTGGAGTAAGGTATTCCCCCTCTCCCCTTGCGGGAGAGGGTTGGGGTGAGGGGGAGCATTCCTTCCTCTTCCGTCATCCTAGAGGAGGACGCAGTCCGATGAAGAATCCACGCGCTTTCCCAGCGTCTTCGCCGTATGGATCCTTCGCCGCGCTCAAGGATGACGTAAAAGAGAAGCAAACTTAGATAAACGTCAAGCCGCGGACTAGAATATAATCATAGCGTGATCGCCTAATTCTAAAGAAGCCGCGCTGTTCTCTCCGCCTCCCGTCCCTTCTATATTTACACAGTGTCGAAGATCGAGGACAGTGTTCGGTCCGGTTACATATTTGTTTTCTTGACCATCCGTCGTATTCTTCGTTAGATGCAAATTTCCTATGCCTGCGCTCCCCTTTCCAATCGTAATATGCGATTTAGGAAGACTGTCAGGTTTTGCAATAGTAAGAGTTCCTGTTCCATCTCCTTCCGCTAAGAAATGCGAACCGATAAATTCATGCCAATAGCCGGACAACGTTAGAGTTTTGTTGTCGCTTAAGTCAGCTCTCGCCCGAATCGGCGTCGTAGTTGCCGCCTTTAAATAAGCGTCTCCCGCGTTAAAAATCCGATCCACAAGAGTCTCGTCGGTTGGTTGAGTCGCCGCCGCTTCATCTAAGTGATGCAAGTGTCCATAAAACACTGGCAGTTTATCTACGTAGGTAGCTCCATCGAAATCCTGTAGCGAAGCTTTACCGTCAATAGTACCGCACTGCGTAAATAGCGTTGTAAGCAGCGCGTCCAAAGCCGTCTTTAATTCGTCCTGCGTAGCGAACGCGCCGCGTCCGTCTTCTCCTATAGTCGGAACCCGCGCGCGACAATGGAAGTTTTGCGCTAACTCAGAGCCGCCCGGAAGAACTATCTCGGAATTATGAAATAACGCGTTTGTTCCCATGCGTTGGTTTTGGTCTATTTCGAGTCTGACGTATATCGTTGAAGTTGAACCTGTATCGTCAGCAAGCAAACCGTATTTTTGAAGATCTGCGCCCGTCTTGCTCGAATCGGCTACAAAATCATAAATGACTGTCCCATTTCCGTTGGCTGCGCCCGAGTCGATCGAGCTTGTCCAGCCGTTTTCCGTCCAACCTACTATACTATCTCCATCTTTGCAGCTTAGCGTTATACCGGCCGTTTTGGTTTCTCCATCTTTGATCTCGCGCGCTATGCCTGGAATATAAGGAGAGTATTCAGCCCCGGATTTTATAAACCGACCGTGCGCGATTATTCTACCGGCAGGTAGTTGCGGCCCTACTGGCTCCATACGTATCTCGCCTCCTTTTACGGCGTCGCCAGTCCATGGGTCTTCAGCAGGATTGGCTCCAATCCAAGCCGAGTCTTCGGTAGCTATGGTAGTAGCGTATAGCGTAAGATCGGCGTGTAAGCCTAATCTGGT
This sequence comes from Holosporaceae bacterium, assembly GCA_031262635.1. Lineage (GTDB taxonomy): Bacteria > Pseudomonadota > Alphaproteobacteria > UBA3830 > UBA3830 > JAIRMQ01. The sequence goes on along the minus strand of JAISHN010000018.1, from coordinate 20,444 downwards.
ATCTTCAACTACATAGGCTCGCTTGCCTTCGCGTATAGTCAGCGGGACGCTTAACGTAGTCGTTGGATCAGTAGCGCTCGCCTCCTGTCCGACTGCCATAGCCGCTAACGCTAAAACCAGACACCTTGTAATTTTACCTATTTTCATAATTATCCTCCTATTGTTTAAGTAAAATAATGAGCATATTGTGACAAAGAAAAGTTACTTTTTGATTGAAATTAGGCTGTGTTAGGGAAAATTTTGTTCGTCGTCCGTTTTTGTCATCCTGAGCAAAGCGAAGGATCCAGACGGCAAAGACGCGTCATGGGCGCATGGATCCTTCGTCGGGCTTCGCCCTCCTCTAGGATGACAAAAGGGGGAAAGATGACGGAGGAGGAAGAAGCTTCGCGCTTCTAGCAACGACTTATTGCGGAGTAAACCTATTGTTCCAACACGTTGCAAACTCCGCGAAAAGTCCGTATACTCTGCCTTCGAAATATCTGAGAGGAAAAATCGTGAGGATTATACCTGAAAAGTGCAAAAAGTGCTTAACGTGTATCGAAGTTTGTCCGGTGAGAGCTATTTCCGAAAAAGACGGAAAAGTAACGATCGATAAAGACGAATGCCTTGGCTGCGGTTGTTGCGCCGCTTCTTGTCCAAACGCCGCGATAGAATACGAATAGGAGTCGATATGCTGTCTTTTTTATTGGCTATACATTTTGTTCTGACGATTTTGATTATCGGATTAATTTTATTGCAGAAACACGATTCAGACGGCGCTCTAGGCTCTAGCGGAGGCGGAGCGGCGAGCGGAATGTTCTCTATAAGAGGCCAAGCGAATCTATTGACTCGTTCGACGGCGGTTTTAATGACTATTTTCATTTTAAACTGTCTTCTTATGGCTAAGATAGCGAAACGAGTTCCGGCGAAAGAGTCGATAATAGATCGAGTCGCTCATGAAAGCATTCCCTTAAAAACGGAAACCCATCCCGCGGACAATCAGCCGGTCGCTCCAGCGAACGCGCCGACTACGACTGCGCCGGCTCCGGCAAAGTCCGTTCCAGTTCCGCCGACTCCCGTTAAAAAAGGCGGACGTGGGAAAAAGAAATGACGACGGCGGTTCAAAAAACTGTTCGAGTCGGGGATATCGCCATATCAAACGTCGCTCCGTTGACCTTGATCGCCGGCCCATGCCTCTTAGAAAGCCGCGAAGTAGCGTTTAGAACGGCGGATTATCTTGTAAAAATAGCCGACGAACTAAAGACCCCGTTTATATATAAGTCGTCTTTTGATAAAGCTAATCGCACGAGTTTGAACTCTAAAAGAGGGCTTCCAATGGACGAAGCTCTGCGAATTTTTCAGGAGCTAAAGAAGGAATTCGGCTGTTTGACGATCACGGACGTTCACGAATCTTGGCAGTGCGAAAAAGTCGCGGAAGTCGTAGACGTATTGCAAATTCCGGCGTTTTTATGTCGCCAAACCGATCTTTTAACCGCCGCGGCCAAAACCGGTAAAGCGATCAACGTAAAAAAAGGCCAGTTTTTAGCGCCTTGGGACATGAAAAACGTCTATAAAAAAATCGCGGATTCTGGAAACGACAATATTCTGCTCTGCGAACGAGGAGCTTGTTTTGGCTATAATCGCTTGGTATCCGACAAGCGATCTTTAAAAATTATGAGCGACTTCGGATATCCCGTTATTTTCGACGCAACTCACTCCGTTCAAGAGCCTGGCGGGCTTGGAGAAGCGAGCGGCGGCAATAGAGAACACGTCGAATTGTTGACGCGAGCCGCCGTTTCCGTCGGAATCGCCGGAATATTTATCGAGACGCATTTCGATCCAAACAACGCTCCGTCAGACGGCCCAAACATGGTTCCGCTGCGCGCGATGAAAGATTTCATGATCTCAATAAAACGATTCGACGAACTAGCGAAATCAGAGAGATATCAGGATATGTCTTGTTAAAATGTCTTACTCGTCCGTAAGAAGAAATATACGTTCGATCGCGGCAAACGCAATTTGGCTGGCCATCGCGGCTTATTTCATTTTTCATCTTTTTACAGGAGCGCGAGGCGCCGTTTCGCTAGCTAAACTAAGCAAAAAGGTCGTCGTTCTCGAAAAAGAATTGAGAGATTTAAAAGAAGAAAACGAGTTTTTAGAGAATAAAATCAACCTGATGAGATCCGATAATCTAGACTTAGACCTGTTGGAAGAACAAGCGATGAGCGTCGTCGGATTCGCGAACACAAACGACGTTGTCGTTCTGTTACCGAGGGGAGAGTAGGGGACTGCGTTCTTGTCCGTTTATACTAGGCTGCGTTAGGGAAAATTTTATTCGTCGTCTCTTTCCGTCATCCTGAGTAAAGCGAAGGATCCAGACGGCGATGACGCATGAAAATCGTTTGGATCCTTCGTCGGGCAAGCCCTCCTCTAGGATGACGGAGAAGGAAGAAACTTCGCGAATTCATGCGCCTAGCAACGACTTATTGCGGAGTATAAACCTCTTGTTTCAACAAAAATAGCCTCATACCACTCATCGCATTTTTCCTAACGCAGCCTAGAGTTACTTTTATTGATCTGTTATCTCTCTTTTAGCCTTCTTTCCCTTGTAATTTTTAATTTAACAAAAGAATCGTATCGCGGCTTAATAGGCGGAAAGATTAAAAATGAACGTAAAAACGAATAAAGGAGCCAATCTCTCCCTTGCTTTGATGAGAAAGAACTTTTATACTCCCCAAAAAATCGGGCAATTAGCTCAGTTGGTAGAGCATCTGACTTTTAATCAGAGGGTCGCAGGTTCGAATCCTGCATTGCCCACCATTTTTTGCGTTTTTTTACAAAAACTACCCGTCCAAAGCCAGGCAAACCCGTTGTCCATGCAATCTTATAATCTTGTTCGCCAATTCCAGTTCGAGAAGCGCGGTTAAAACTTCTCGAGGAGACGCTTTAACGCAGGAAATCAATTCGTCAATAGTAATCGGCATGGAACTCAGAGAATCTAATATCTTATTTCTGATCTTTTCTATGTCTTCGACGGAAGCTCTCGCTAGTTTCGGGCGGTTATCGTCGAACAGCCTGTAAGGGACTATTTTTTTATTCTCCAGCTGATCTAAAACGTCGCGGGCGTTTTGAGTTAGAATCGCCCCTTCCTTTATCAGCTTATTGCAGCCGGCGCTTCGAGGATCAAGCGGAGATCCTGGAACCGCAAATACGTCTCTATTATATTCAAGAGCCATTTTCGCGGTTATTAGCGATCCAGATTGCTCGGCCGCCTCGATTACTATCGTTCCGTAAGACATTCCGGCGATTAGGCGATTGCGACGCGGAAATAGTTGCGGATGCGGAGCGACGTTGAACGGAGTTTCGGAAAAAACGCCGCCCTTTTTGGCGATCGCGTCGTATAATTTCGCGTTCTCAGGCGGGTATACGACGTTGATTCCGTTTGCGATCACGGCGATCGTTCCTGTCTCGAGACTCGCGGCGTGAGCCGACGCGTCCACGCCTCTAGCGAGACCGGACGCGATAATTACGCCGTTCGCTCCCAAGTCTCCGCATAGAATTCCGCAGAATTTGTTCGAATTTATCGACGCGTTTCTCGCTCCGACGACTGAGATTATTTCTTTTTTATAAAATGAGATTACTTTTTCCTTATCGCCCAGAAACGATAAAACCGGCGGCGGATCGGGAATGTTCCTTAACAAAGGCGGGTATAATTCGTCTTCAAAAAATACGAATCGCCCGCCGATCGATTTCATATTTGAAATCTCTTCGTCAATTTTTTCGTCGACGGATTTGTCGGAAGCCTGCGGAAGTTTTTTTAACGCGTTTTGCGCCGTTCCATAAGCTTCCAGCAATTCCCAGAATTTATACGGCCCTATAGATTCCGAGCGAAACAATTTTAATCGAGCTAGTTTTTCGTCTTTTGATAACACGGCCGCCTCCGTCGACAATTGTATCAAAAAGACCGTTAATGAATTGCGTATAAATCTCAATTCAGTCATTAATTTTTTTTGCATTTTAAGAAAAGTTGATTTCTCTCTAAATAAGTTTTATAAAAGCCCTTTAAGGATTAACTTGTGGAATTTTGGAAGAGAAATTCTTCGCTTAAGGGCGAATCTATAACTCATACGACGGCGCAGTTGAAAGGACGCAGACTGCGTATGGTTCGCGCGCTCTCTGGACTTTCCCGTCAAGAACTACACGAAAAAGTCGGCATAGGGAAAGCTACCATAGACGCTTGGGAAAGCGGACGCGTGGAATTAACCGAAAAAAGCTCGGCTAAAATGAGGGAAGCTCTCAAAAAAGTCGGGGTTTATTGTTCCGCGGAATGGATTTTGACGGGAATCGGCGATCCTCCGCGAGTAATGAAAGACATCGAAAAATCCATTTTTACGTTCGGCGAAATAAACGACTGCTTTAATGAAAATATAGCTCGCGAAGTTTCTAAAATACCTTCGCATTTAAAAGAAGACATTCGCCGAGAATTAAGCTTTTTTATAGACACCCATAAAGACGCCTTATTCTGCGTTCTAGAAGAAGATTTAGAGGATACTCGACTAAAAAAAGGCGATTGCGTCGCTGGAGAAGCGGGTGATCTAAAAAAACTCGAAGGACGCATGGTTATAACGCAATTAAGCGATGGAACAACGGCCTTACGCAGACTACCGCGTTGCGAAGAAACCGAGTCGAAAGTCAAAATTCTAAAAGCCGCCGAGATTATTTGGTTTAGAAGAATGAATGAAAAAGAGACAGAATCTTTATAGACGTAAACAATGAGTTCGGAAGTAATTTTCCGTTGATTTTTGGTTAATTTGGCTAGGTTCCGTTAGGAAAAATGTGACGAGTGGTATGAGGCCATTTTTGTTGAAACAAGAAGTTTATACTCTGCAATAAGTCGTTGCTAGGCGCGCGAAGCCACGAAATTTCTTCTTTCTCCGTCATCCTAGAGGAGGGCTTGCCCGACGAAGGATCCACGCGTTTTTCCGGCGTACTCGCCGTCTGGATCCTTCGCTGCGCTCAGGATGACGGAAACGGGCGACGAACAAAATTCTTCCTAACACGGCCTAATCTTCGATTGCGAGAGTCGTTACAATTCCGGCGAAAGAGTAATTGGCAAGTGATCGCTGATTGAGGAATGAGGAAGTATCAAGCTATCGCGGATTTTATCCTCCCATTCTTCGGATACAAGAAAATAATCGATCCGTCGGCCGCGATTTTTTTCGCGATTTTCGAATTGTCCCGAGCGCCAAGTGTAGGCTCCGGTTTCGTCGGGACGGAGGAACCAGAACGCGTCGACAAACCCCGCTTCGAGCAGTCTGTTGAAGTCGCCGCAAAAACGGAGCTTCAACGGCTCCGTTTTCTCTAGTTATAATTCGCGCAAAACAAAAAATTTACGCCAGTTCGACTTTCGCGCCGGCGGCTTCAAGTTTTGTCTTCATGTTGTTCGCTTCTTCCTTAGCGACCGCTTCCTTGATTGTCTTAGGAGCGGATTCGACTATGGCTTTCGCTTCGGTCAATCCAAGGCCGGTGAGTTCTCTCACGACTTTGATCACTCCGATCTTCTGAGCGCCAGCTTCTTTTAGAACTACGTCGAACTCTGTTTTCTCTTCAACCGGAGCGGCGGCGGCAGCTGGTCCCGCGGCGGCAACCGCTACGGGAGCGGCGGCGGAAACGCCCCAAGTTTCCTCTAACTTCTTACTAAGCTCGGCGGCTTCTAGAACCGTCAACTTCGATAATTCTTCTACTAATTTTTCTAAATTTGCAGCCATTTATATCTCCCTTTCTTACTTCTCTGAATAGGCTTTTAACACGCGAGCGAGTTGTCCCGCAGGCGCTTGCAGCAGCGTGGCCATACGTTGCGCCGGCGTTTGTATGACGGCGATGATCTTGGCTCGCAGCTCGTCCATAGACGGCAATTGAGACAAAACCTTAACGTCTTTATCGCTCAATAGCCTTCCTTCGTATCCGCCGCAAACGACGACGATTTTGTCTTCGCTTTTGGAGGCGTACTCGCATATAACCTTTGCCGAACCGGTGACGTCGTTGGAAAACGCCAAAGCCGTCTGCCCGTTTAGATGATCGAGAAGGTAGTCGAAACCAGCCTCCTTCGCCGCAATCTTAGCGAGCGTGTTCTTCGAAACGAGATAGACGGAGTTAACGTCTCTGAGACGTTTCCTGAGGTCTTCCGTGTTAGCAACGGTCATTCTGTTTTGATTGACTACAAAAACGGCTCCGTTTTCTTCAAAACGCTTCCGAATTTTAGCAATCGCGTCAGCTTTTTCACTTCTCTTCATTGCTCTCTCCAAACTAAAATCTAAAGAGAGAATACCGATAGATTTAACGGGAATTGATCCAGTCAATCTGCGTCGGCATATTTAAGCTTTCGCGCCGACGGTCTTCGATAGACCCTTTTAGATCGCTCAAAATCCAACGCCAAAATGACGCTCAACTTTAAACTTGGCCGCACGATACTAGAAATTGCCGCGGATTTCAAGAAAAAAGTACTCAACAGAGATAGGACTTTGAGGTATCGTTAAAATTAGTAAAATCTCAAACCTATTATGGTAAAGTGTCTTCTCGCTTCGCTCGCAAGAAAAAGCGAAGGTTCCTTAAATAAGAGAATGCTTTGGTAGATTGGCTATACAAGAACAAAACTGAAATAATTATTCTTCTCGTTCTTGGCGCGTTTGCAAATCTAGCGTTTTATTTGCAGTTTTACGGTTTCTCCATCGCGTTTTGCGACACCGACGACTACATGCGGCTTGTCAGAACGCGAGAATTTTTCAATAGTTACGACTTATCGAATACAATTATCGCAAGAAGCAACGTTCCGTTTGGATGCGATCTGCATTGGACGCGATTTTATGATTTTTTCATAATCGTTCCAGTATATATCCTGAATTTTTTCATCGGTTCGATCAATAAATCTATAGAGATCGTCTGCTTTTTGATATCGCCGATTATAAAAAGCGTCGCCATCGTTGTATTTTTCAATATCGCGCGGAAATTAATGTCCAGAAAAAACGCGTTTCTATGTTCCGCCGCGTTTGCCGCTCATCCTTTGATTATAGAATTTGGAATTTTCGGACGACCGGATCATCACGCGTTTATAATGTTGTTTATCGTCTTGTATTTAAATAGCGTCATAGTCGCGGCTCAGTCTAAAAAAGCGTATATAAAACCGGCGGTAATCGCGGCGTTATGCGTTTGGATTTCGCCGGAAACGCTAATCCCTATCGTTTTAATAGACGGAGTTTTGTTCATTTATTTTTTCTCTGACGAGGAAGGGCTTGAGTTTCTCTATAAGAAAAGCCTAGCGACCGCTTGTTGCGTCGGGGCGATAGTTCTTGTTCCCTGTCGTTCGATAGAGGACGTTAGACGAATTCTAACGGTCGAGTATGATAAAATATCAAACTTGCACGCGGTATTGTTTTTTTACGCGACGCTTTACTACTGGGGCGTATATAAAGGAGGAAAATCTTCTCCTTCCCTTTATTGGTTGTTTTTATTCTTCTTTCCTTTTCCTCTATCTCTTAAGTCTTTCGATCCTTTCTCTTTATCTTTTATAACGTCGCTAATTTTATGGTTTTCGCTGGCGGGATTCTGCATTTTTACAAGAAAACAAAAATGGGATTTAAGAAAAAGAGCCATATTTGCCGTCGTTTGTTTTTTTATAATCGCGCTTGATTTTTTAGATATATATCCCAACTTTTTCGAAGGAATGAGCGGCGGAGTCGACGACTATGTAAAAGAAATCTGGCTGAGTCGAGTCTCTGAAATGCAGTCTCCTTTTACTCACGGAGACGGCGCGTTTTTCATAACCTATTGCGTAATTATCGCGACTTCGATCGCTGGCAAAGTCGCAGAACTAATCCTCGGAAAAAAAGTCGACTTTCGCAGTTTGATATGGTCGATTCTGATCGTCAACGCGGTTTGCTATACGATTTTCGCGGGAATATCCTATAGAATGCTGCCTTATTCGGTAATGTTTGGACTGCCGATAATTATTGATTTTGGGATGAACGGTCGCTTAACAAAGTCGCTCGATAGAATTCCTAGAATAATAATATCGACTTTCCTTTCCGTATTTTTTGTATTCTGCGCTCCGCTCTTTAATCCAAATGATCAAAAAAACAAAAATTCCGCGCAGTCGTACTCGCAGTCCGAATTATTCGCCGCGATCGACAATCTTAGTCAAGATCCCGTAGTAATAATGGCTCATAGCAACGACGGTCCGGCTTTGCTGTACTATACGAAACACAGCGTCGTAGGGGCGCCGTATCATCGTCAAACTCAAGGGATAATTTTCTCTTACAAAACGATGTCGGACGAATACGACGAGGAGACCGTAAAAAACATCCTAAAAATAACGAATAGCTCGTATATATTCGTCAGAAAATTGAAACGCGCGGATGAAACGAAACGCTCGAGCCTAGCTCGTATGATATGCGACGGCATTCTGCCGGAATGGATTAGCGTTATTAAATTGCCGGAAAAATTCAACGACGTAGTTATCGCGAAAATCGATAGGGAAAAGCTTTAGTATTCCCTATCCTCTTTTATTGCGTCGCTATCACAAAGAAAACGCGATTATTTCTTATAATCGATCCATCCAATGTTATGATCGGGACGAATGTAAACTACGTTTATTGAGTTATTAGATATATTTTCAAAAATGAACGCTCGTTTTTCGTCGGTCAGACGCTTCGCGGCGTCGCTGACGCTCATTATCGGAAGATCGTTCAAGATTTCCGCGATTATTGCGGGCGCTGATTCTTCCAATGAATTATCAAAAACGTTTATTTCGACTTTAGAATGCTTACGAACGCTGCGCTCTGATTTTTTCTGCATCTGTCGATCGATTTTTTGTAAAGCGGAATCAAAAGAGACCTTGGAATCGTTAGCGTCGGAGCTAGAGTGATAAGAATCTCCCTCGGACGTTTTAATCGAAACGTCGCATCGAAACTGCCGCCCGTCCTTTGTCATTATAATGTTTACGTCGATGAATTCCATTCCGTATTTTTTTGCAAGAGAAAAGCTAGCTTCCTTAGCTTTGCTCTCCGTTAGAGACTCGCCTATTTCCATATGACGACAGGAAAGAGAAAAACTCATAATCAACTCCACTACAAGAACTGATTGTTATTATAAATTGACCGTCGATCTACCGCAATCGCTAAAACCTCGCGTCTCGCAATTTTATGAGATATTTTATGAAAATAGCTTGTGTGGGGAAGCGTTTGGTTAATTTCAAATCGCGGCGTTGCTTTCGATAAATCAAAACGCCGCGCATTAGGGGTATTGTTGGGCTGCGTTAGGAAAAATGTGACGAGCAGTATGAGGCTATTTTTGTTGAAACAAGAGACTTATACTCCGCAATAAGTCGTTGCTAGGCGCGTGAATTCGCGAAGTTTCTTCCTTCTCCGTCATCCTAGAGGAGGGCTTGCCCAACGAAGGATCCATACGCTTTTCCCGGCGTGCTCGCCGTCTGGATCCTTCGCTTTGCTCAGAATGACGGAAAAGAACGACGAACAAAATTTTCCTAACTCAACCTAGACATTTTCATCGCTATTTCCCATATATTACAAATTCTTCCACCATTTTTTGAATCGCTCGAACGGCGTTTTTAGTTTTACTTTCTCGCCGATCATTGGGGTAAGAAGCTCGAAACTTGCGTCTTTAGATAATTCCGACAGTTCTTCGAGCGGTTCGTTCCAAGGATGATTGGCCAGGCAGAGCTTGCAAATATGAACTGGAAGCAGAGCGGTCGCTCGCAAATCCTTCGCCGCTTTCGTCGCTTCTTTGATCGACATATGAATAAGCGGCCAATTTTTATTGTGTTGCCCGCAGTCTAACGCGACTAAGTCTATTGGTCCGAATTTCTCGCCAATTTTCGCGAAATGAGCGCCGTATCCTCCGTCGCCGCCAACGTAGATTTTGAAAGTCGGCGTTTCTATAAGAAACGAAGCCCATAACGTCTTGTTTCGAGAAAATCTTCGTCCTGAAAAATGACGCGCCGGAAGACAGCGAACGATTAAATATTTATCGATGGAAACGCTCTCGTCCCAATCCGTTTCGACGATTATATTTTTATCGAATCCCCAATATTCAAAATGAGATCCGACTCCGAGAGGGCAAACGATTTTTTTTACCTTTGATTTTAGTTTCAAGACTGTCTCATAATCCAAATGATCCCAGTGATCGTGAGTAATAATAAGGCAATCTATTTCCGGCATATCTTCGGCGTTGTATACGTTCGTTCCCGCGAAGACTCTCGGAAAAAACGGAAAAGGAGACGATACTTCGCTGAAAAGCGGATCGACCAAGATACGTTTTCCGCTAAGTTGTATGAAATAAGACGAATGACCGAACCAAATTAGAACGTTTTCGTCGCGATCCAGGTTTTTTAGATCGGTTTTGATAGTCGGCAACGGAACGGACGGTCTTTGTCCTTTTCTATTTTTGAAAAAGAATTTAAAACCCGTTTTTAACGGACAAGAAAGCGTTATCGACGTTTCTTCGAGATTGCGAAAGCTTCCGTCTACGTAATTTGGCGATTTTTCAATCCTAGACAGACGTTCTCCGCTCGGCCGCTTGCCAAACATTGGCGTTTGAACATAAAAAACGACCAAAATAACCGCCAAAACAAGAAGCGCCGCAATTTTTTTGATTATTCCCATATTCATTTTCTTTAGCTTGCAATATTTATCGATAAATGTAGCGCTTATCGCTCTTTTTAAGAATATGGATTTTCGCGTCGCGGCTTGACTTTGCGTTCTAGAAGCAATATAAAATGCGAAAAATATTTTGAAAAGGATTTTGAGATGGCTAGAGTATGCGCGCTTTCGGGGAAGAAAATTTTACGCGGCAATAGAGTAAGTCACGCGAACAACAAAACGAAACGTCGCTTTATGCCGAATTTGCAGAACGTGTCGTTTCTAAGCGACGCTTTGGGTATGAAAATAAGGATTCGTCTTTCTACTAGCGCCGTTCGAACGGTCGAGAAGAACGGCGGCATCGACAATTATTTAACAACGGCCTGCGACGATGCGCTTTCCCCGCGTTTTAGACGTATGAAGAAATTGTTGCAAAACAAATTAGCCGCCGGAAACGCGTAGGTTACGATAAGCGCGTTATTTTTATCTTAATGAATAAAAATAAATTGTACACAAAATGAACGACGGCTCGCGATACGTTGTAAATAGCGTTATACGCCAATACGTCTAGCGTTTTTATTTTCTTATTGGCGGACGTTTTTATTTGAGAACCGCCGATTCTTTGAAAAACGATTCTTGGCTCTACTCCGGCGAATTTTAGATCGAATTTCCATGAAGAGGTAAAATAGTGATCCAGAGGCGCTTTTATTGGATAGAATTTTTTTAATAACTTTTCAGCCGCTCTGCGGTTAATTATATAACATCCCGAATGAGTAACGTTGGTTAAGTAAAAAACCAAACGTTTTTCTCGCGATAATTTTGATACGGTCGCCGGACAGCCGCTATGTTTTAATTCAAAACTTGTTAAATCCCAAAGAGACTTTTTTTTAACTAGCGATTTTACGGTTTCTAATAATTCATTCGGATCGAACTGAACGTCGTCTTCAAAAATGAGAGCGAATTCGTAATCCGACTCGAGAAACTTTCGCCATGTTTTCTCATGACTCAACGAACAGCCGATAGTTCCGACTTCGGGATACATTTTGAAAATTTTTTTATACGTTTCAACGTCCGCGATGGATTCTATTTTTTCAGGCGATAAGGTTTTGCCGTCGACGGCGGAAATTCGCTCTACCGGCAATCCCAACGCGAGAATCCGCGGCATAACGAAGTTTAGCCGCTCCGTCGCTCGATCGAGGTTGATTAGATACGCTCCAATTTTCATTTTAGGGAGTCCTCCCGCTATATCGTCGTCGTGCATTTCCATCATCCTTGTAGAAGTCAATCTTTCTCATCTCAATTCGCACATTATCGGAGCGTGGTCGGACGGACGCGGCAGCTCTCTCGCGTAACGCAAAACCTTTCCGTTCGAAAATATTTCTTGAGCCTTTGACGACAAATAAAATTGATCTAATCTGAATCCGTTGTCTTTAGCGAATCCGCGTTGGCGATAGCTCCACCACGTAAAGCCGCCGTCTTCCAACGTATCTCTGTAACCGATTTCTCGCAAACGCTTTATCGCTTCTCTTTCTCGCGGGCTTCCGCAAATGCCTTCGTATCCGTCGATGTAAATATCGCGAGGGTAGGGGGCTACGTTATAGTCCCCGCCGGCGACGAAGGTTTCGTTCTTAAAATGCAAAAATTTCTCCCGCAGATCGCTTAAAAAATCTAATTTCTCAAAATATTTTGGAGCGTCGACCTCTTGGCCGTTTACAACGTATATGGAAGCGACGAATATTCCGCCGGTAAACGCTTCTATATAGCGGGCTTCTTCCGAAAAATCACAATTAACTTCTTCCAAAATATGTTTGGAAAAAATCGCGACTCCGTTTCGGCCTTTTTCGCCTCTTACGGCGACGTTATATCCAAGATCTTCAAAAAATTCCCTCGGAAACTGAAAATCTTCAACGCGAGTTTCCTGCAACAGAAAAACGTCGGGATCTTCCCGCTTCGCGACTTCCAAAACGCTCTCTATGCGAGCTCTAATCGAATTTACATTCCAAGATATTATTTTCATGGCTCAAAATAATACGATAAAACGCGAGGATTCGTAAAGGCGAACAAATAGCAAAGTTTTTGATTTTTCAGTCGTTGTTATTGTTCTTGAGAAGACGGAAAGAGGCTTTCAAATCATAGATGGCTCCTCGGGACGGGATCGAACCGCCGACCCAGTGGTTAACAGCCACTTGCTCTACCTCTGAGCTACCGAGGAACACCGCGATACGATTATCAGAAAAACTCGGAAAATACTAGACTCCATTCGAAGAAAATTTAAAATCCCCGCATTTTTTTATTTTGTTAGGTTCCGTTAGGAAAAATGCGATGAGCAGTATGAGGCTATTTTTGCTGAAACAAGAGATTTATACTCCGCAATAAGTCGTTGCTAGGCGCGTGAATTCGCGAAGCTTCTTCCTTCTCCGTCATCCTAGAGGCCGCAGGCCGAAGGATCCATGCGCTTTTCCGGCGTACTTGCCGTACGGATCCTTCGCCTTGCTCAGGATGACGTAGAGAGACGACGAACAAAATCTTTCCTAACATAGCCTATTCTATAAAAAGAGCAAAGCTCGATCTTAAGCCCAAAGCGGACTCATATCGCGGAGTCTATTTACGACCTCGATAAGTTTTGAAGCGAAGTAATCGACCTCCTCGAACGTCGTAAACCTGCCGAATCCTATGCGCAGCGAAGAATGAGCCAGCTCTTCCCGCGTAGCTATCGCCTCTATGACGTAAGACGGCTGCAGCGACTCCGACGTGCACGCCGATCCCGAGGAGACGCAAACTTCCGGCATTCCGAGCATTATAGATTCGCCTTCGACTCCTTCGAAGCTTAGGTTGACGCAGCCTGGTATTCTGCGAACCGCGTCTCCGTTCAAATAAACTTTAGTTAGGTTGTCGAAGATTTTTTTCAAAAAATAATCTTTAAACTTCGTCAGCTTCGCGCTTTCCTCCGCCATTTCTTGTTTCGCGATCTCGCACGCCTTTCCAAAGCCGACGCAGAGAGGAGTCGGCAAAGTGCCGGAACGCGCGCCGCGTTCTTGTCCGCCTCCGAAGAATATTGGAGTCAGTTTAACCCGCGGATTCATGCGAACATATAAGGCTCCGATTCCTTTCGGGCCGTAAATTTTGTGGCCGGAGACGCTCATTAAGTCGACTTTAGAGGCGTCGACTTTTATTTTTCCGACCGCTTGAGCCGCGTCGGTGTGAAAAAGCGCGCCTTTTCGTTTACAGATCTCGCTGATTTCGTCGATTGGTTGGATAGTCCCGATTTCATTGTTTACAGTCATGATAGAAACCAGGATTGTCCTATCGTTTATCGCTTTTTCCAGCTCTTGCAAATCGACGATTCCGTTTTCTAAGACTGGAACTCTGACTACGTCGAACCCCTCGCGTTTCAACGCGGCGGAGGCTTCTAAAACGCATTTGTGTTCTATGGCGCTCGTTATTATTCGATCGCCTTTTTCTCTGTAAGAACGAGCGATTCCTTGAATAGCGAGATTATTAGATTCAGTCGCTCCCGACGTAAATATAATCTCCTTCGGATCGGCCGCGCCTATAATATCGGCGACTTTGCTTCTGGCCGTCTCGATCGCTTCTTTCGCTCGCAATCCCATCGCGTGCGTAGAATGAGGATTGCCGTATTCTTCGCAAAAATACGGAGCCATTTCGTCGAAGACTCTCCTGTCGCAAGGAGTCGTCGCTTGATAATCTAGATAAATAATATTGCGAGACATAATTTTAGCCGTTTGATTTTTGCGATTATAATAAGCTAACGCGACCGCGTTTTAAATGATTTTTTAAGAAGAGAAAAGCCGCGCGGTTTTTATATTTTCTCGTTTTTTATCTAAATTTTATCTTTATAAATAATCCTTCTCAATTATTTCTATATTCGCGTCGTTAAAAATTTGATAAACTGCTGCGATTTTGAGAGAGGAACGTCGCATGTCTTCAAAAAATCCGTGGGAAGATGAAGAAGAGCCGTCGGAAAAGAATCGCTCGGACGAAAATTTTTTTTCCAACTTTATAGAACGGCTAAAAAAGAATTTTGGATTTAGCGAAAAAAATCGTAAAAGCGACGGCGGAGACAGTCCGTCGTTCTCAAATTTTAAATATCCGGCGATCATTATTGCGGCGTTGTATTTAGTCTCGGGATTTTATCAAGTTCAGTACGACGAACGCGGAGTCGTACTAAGATTCGGAAAGTGGGCTCGCACAGTCGGCCCTGGTTTGCAATACATTCTGCCGTACCCGTTTGAAGAGGTTGTTCTGCAAAGAGTTACTAAGGTAAATCAAATAGATATCGGAGCGTCTTCTTCGAGCCAACAGGAAGAAAGCTTAGTTTTAACCGGCGACTCGAATCTCGCAAACATTAGCTTTAGCGTTCTGTGGAAAATCAAGGAAGACGGCGTTGAAGATTATCTTTTCAATGCAAAATCGCCTGAGGTTACCATTAGAGCTTTAGCCGAGAGCGTGATGCGAGAGATAGTCGGTCAAACTCCCTTTACCTACGTCCAAACGGACGGTAGAGGAGAGATTCAGCAAAAAGCGAGAGAAAGCCTGCAAGCTTTGGTCGACGAATACAAAATGGGCGTTGAAATCGTTCGCGTCGAACTACAGCGAGTAGAACCGCCGGCTTCGGTGATCGATTCTTTTAGAGACGTGGAGCGAGCGCAGGCCGAGCAGCAGAGCGAAAAGAACAAAGCGGAGGCTTACGATCGAGACACGCGGGCTAGAACCCGCGGTTTGATCGCCGAGAGAATCAATCGCGGAGAATCTACGAAGCGTTCCATTATAGAAACGGCTCGCGGAGCGGTCGCAAGGTTTTTGTCCGCTTATTCGCAGTACAAACTTGCTCCCGATATAGTTTCCAAGCGGTTATATATAGAAAATATACGGGACGTTTTAAAAACCGTTAATAAAATTATAATAGATAGCGACGTAAAATCCGTGCCGTACCTTCCGCTGACGGAATTAAACAAAAATAAAATCGCAAAAGCGGAGATTTAAAATATGAATACAAAAACTACTTCTTTTTTGGCGATTATATTCGCCGCGCTCTTGGTTTTAAGCGGTATGTTCACGATCAATCAGATACAGCAAGCGGTCGTAACAAGATTGGGAGAGCCGGTTAGAATTATAAAAAACCCTGGGCTTCACTTAAAAATTCCGTTTCTCGAAAACGTCGTCGTATTTGATAAGAGATTGATGAGCGTAGAACTTTCCGCGCTTGAAGTTACGCTTGGCGATAAAAGACGCATCGTGGTGGACGCTTTCGGACGATATCGCATAACCGAGCCGCTGAAATTTTATCAAGCGGTCGGAAGCGAACGCGGAATTCTGGCCAGATTGCATTCGGTCGTTCTAGGCAGTCTAAGCAGCGTTCTCGGAAAGGTCAGCCTGTCGTCTTTGCTTTCGGACGACAGAATTTCAACGATGAACAAGATTCGCGATAAGGTAAACAAAGCCGGCCAGAGATTCGGCATAGACGTAGTCGACGTGAGAATTCGCAAGACCGATCTTCCGCCGCAAAACAGCGAGGCGATCTGTAAGAGAATGATCAGCGAAAGAGAAAGAGAAGCGCGGGAACTGCGGGCAAAAGGCGTGGAGATGGCTCAGGTCATAAAATCCACGGCGGACAAGGAAAATGCGATCGCTCTATCCGAGGCTAATACAAAAGTGCAGATTTTAATCGCCGAAGGAGAGTTTGAAGCGAATAAGATTTATACGGAAGCTTTCTCGAAGGATAAAAATTTCTTCGCGTTTTTCCAATCGCTGGAAGCGTATCGCGCGGCGTTTGACGAGAAAAATACGACCTTCGTTATTTCTCCGAAAAGCGAGTTTTTTAACGCTATGAAAGGGACTGGAGCGTTATGAATTTCAAATTCGTCATCGCTAAGAGCGCGGCGGCTAAGAAACAACGTCTAGCGTTTTTAGTCGCGTTTTTCCTCTTAGCTTTTGGCGTTCAAGCGTCCGGCGCTTCTTCAGGCAGATCGGGAGTCAAGGGCGGAATTCAGCATTTGATAAATTGCGTCGTCGACGTGATCGTGTCCGATCAAAATCCGTCCGACAGAGCGAACGGCAAAAAAGAATCTTCGGACGGAGCCGGTTTTATTATCGACGAAAACGGATATATCGTTACAAATTGCCATGTAATTGATTCCGCCGATAAAATAAAAATCGTCTTATACGACGGCTCAGAGTATATCGCAAAAGTCATTGGAAAAGACGAGCGTTCGGACATCGCTTTGCTAAAAATAGAGACGGACTTAAAGCTTCCAAAAGTACAATTCGCGGACTCGGATAAAGCGGAGATAGGCGAGCCGGTCATAGCAATAGGAAATCCGTTTGGTTTCGGAAAAACCGTAACGTCGGGGATCATATCCTATAAAGGACGGAATTTGTCGAGCCAAATTGCGGAGCTTGGAACCGGCGGAGACTTAGTTTCATATCTCCAAACGGACGCGGCCGTCAATTACGGCAACTCGGGCGGGCCTCTTATCACATACAACGGAGAAGTCGTCGGCATGATAACGGTATTTTTCTCCGACGGCGCTCATAGCGCGGGAATTAATTTTGCGATTCCTTCAAATATGCTGAAAAAAGTCATAAGGGAGTTGAGAGACCATGGGAAAATGCAACGCAGTTGGCTAGGCATAGAGGTGTCTCCTCTAAGAAAAAAAGCGGCTAAGGCGTTGGGACTCGGCAAGCAATACGGCTGCGTGATTTCAAAGGTCAAAAAAAATTCTCCGGCAGCTGTTGCGGGAATTCAGATCGGCGACATTTTGACCTCGCTGAACGACGAAGCGATTACTGAAAACGCAAACTTAGAGTTTGTCTTAAGCTCTCTTCCTATAGGTAGAATCATCCCCGTTCAGATTATTAGAAATAAGACGGTCATGAAGTTTAGCGTAAAAGTAGGAGTCGGCAACGACGATGATTTCCATTATGATTACGACGATTCTCCTGAAAAAATGGAAATCCCATACGAAAAAATCGACGGACTTGAGCTTGGAATAACTGAATTGACTCAGGAGCTTCGCAAAAGTTTCGATATACCGGAGAATATAAACGGCGCTTTAATCTCTTACGTTGAAAATCCTCAAAGCGACTTGGCTGTAGGCGACGTGATTTTAACCGTAAATCAAGCGGAAGTTTCCAATGTCTTGGATTTAAAAAACGAACTGCGAAAATTATCTCAAAATCCAGCTATAAGAGAGGACAAAGAGTTAGCTCTATATATTTTTGATCCTCAAAGCCGAAAATCGGATTATGTGGTCGTGAATTTTAATCCTATCGAAACGCCGACGCTTTCCGAAAGCGATAGAGGCGGCGTTATTGAAAATAACAAAGAAGACGGATTTAAAGTAAAGTGGCGTCAGATTTAATAGTCATCGCCGGCCCGACCGCGTCGGGAAAGTCCGATCTCGCCCTAAATCTCGCCCAACATTTGCGCGACGCTCGCGGAGTCGAAGCGGAAATTATCAACGCCGACAGCGTTCAGTTATATAACGAGCTAAAAACGTTAACCGCTTATCCGTCCGACGATATGTTAAAGTCGATCCCTCATCGTTTATACGGAATACTGTCGCCGCGCGAGACTTCGTCCGTCGCCGCATGGCTCGATCTGGCCGAGAAAGAAATCGCGCGTTTACGAAAGGAAAACAAAACGGCGATAATCTGCGGAGGAACAGGCTTCTATATATCCGCTTTGCTCAATGGAATCTCGAATATTCCAAAAATTCCGCAAGATTTTCGAAACAAGGTCGCGCGAAAGTTTAAAGAAGTTGGAAAAGACGAATTTTTCGACTTATTAATCGCGCTTGATCCTGAAATATGCGGGACTCTTAACAAAAACGATACTCAGAGGGTTTTGCGAGCCTACGAAGTCGCGTCGTTCACCGGAAAGCCGCTTTCCAGCTGGCAAAAAGAAGGCTGCAAAGCCAAACGCGAAGCGTCGTCGATAGTTTTGCTGCCTCCGCGAGATAAATTGAATGAAAAATGCCTCCTTCGCATAGAAAAAATGATAGAAGCCGGCGTTATTGACGAAGTAAGAGACTTTGTCGAGAGATATCCAAACTACGACGGACCTTTACGCGCCGCGGTAGGTTATCGAGAGATAATTTCTTTTTTAAATAACGCGATTTCTCTCGACGAATGCGTCCAATTAATAAGCTTTAGAACCAGACAATACGCCAAAAGACAATCGACTTGGTTTCGCAATCAAATGAAATCCGCGAAGATAATTTGCGAATTTGGAAGCAAAATTGCCTGCGATTTGCTTATCCGCGAAGAGCGCGATTAATTCTCGACCATAAAAATCGTCCGCGTTTAAGCGCGAGCCTTTTTGTTCTCTCCTTTAAACTTTATTAGAAAAGCCGAAATCAAAATAGCGAGAGATGAGAAAATTATAAGAGGCGTTAAAGCGATTTGTAACGCTAAAGGAGAAGAAGCTTCTATAGAAGAACCGTAGGAATTCGCTAAGAAATCAAGGAAGAATCCGACGGAAGAAACGGCGATCGATATTCCAAATAAATCTATCGCGTTAATGAACGAGGAAGCCGTAGCCGCTCTCTGCGAAGGGACGATTCCCAAAAGTAGAACGAACGGCAGGAATTGAGCGCCCATAAAAAAGCCTAAAAAGAACAAAAATACCTCTAGAACGAAGAAGTTAAGTTCCGCCCAAACTACGGCCGCGAATAGGAGAACAAATATCGAACTTGAGAGAATCATAACTTTCTTAAAGTCTTTTAGTTTTTGAGCCATAAGAGTTAAAAGAGGAACGCCCAAGGTTGTTCCGAAAGAAATCAAGCTGGAAGCGAAAGCGGCTCTTTCGACGTCGACGTTATAGACGGTTTTTACAAAATGAGTTCCCCAGGCGTTGGCTAAGGCCGAAGGAGGAGCGAACATCGCGACGGAATAAAGGCCGAGATATAGCAGATTCCTATCTAATATAATTTCTTTCAGAGATTTTAAAATAGGTTCGTTTTCTATGTGAGAATCTAGAGCGCAGTCGCTTTTGCTTTTCGGAAGCATAGAAACGAGCGTAGCGAACGCAAGTCCTACGGCAGCGAAAATCTTAACGGAATCTCTCCAGGAAAGCAGGCCTCCTAGGCGAACAAAATAAGGAGTCAGCAGAACCGGAGAAAAAGAACCTATCGCGATTCCAAGACTGGACATAAATCCAGCCTTGGAAGCAGGGTAAACTTCGGTCGATATTTTCAGAAGACCGACAAAGGCGAAAGACGTAGCTGCTCCCACGACGGCTTGAGCGAAGTAAGCTTCGCCAAACGAATCGGCTCGCCCTAGGAAAAATGTCGCCAAAGACGCTATGAAAAACAACGCCGAAAGAAGTTTTTTTGAATTCAATCTATCGAACAGAATACCGGCGGGAATCATAAAAATAGCGTTGAAAAGAGCAAACGCGGACATAAGAGTTCCGAGTTGCGTCTCGTTTTTGCAGAAACAGCTTAGCCATTCTCTAGAAAAAACATTTGGAATTACGCAGAAGCTTCCAAACTTAAAAATAAAAAAACAAAGGGCGCAAAACCATAAAATCGATCCAAATAAATTTTTATTATTTTTTGTATTCATATCGCGCTCTGGAATTTTCGGAGGACGATATCATTGTCTTTCTTTATTTGCAACCCGTCTAAAGGATTAAAAGAATCGATTTAGAGCGGAGATATCAAACATTCTAGTTATCCTAAAACGCCTTTTTACGTCATCGCGAGGAGGACGCAGTCCGACGCGGCGATCCAGAATTTATACTGGTTTCTCCGCATTTCTGGCGCGCTTCGAGCTTCGCTTCTCGCAATG
>JAISHN010000005.1 GCA_031262635.1 Holosporaceae bacterium | reverse complement strand
TCGATCTTTTACGAATTTCTTAATCCATATCGTCTCTACTCTCGTCGCCTATCAGCTCCTCCCAGTTAAGCCTCATATACCAGTAAATAATACCATCGGATAATACATTATTGGGGTTTGCAATAACTTATTGCGGAGTATAAACCTCTTGTTTCAACAAAAATAGCCTCATACCACGTTTCTTCAATTACCATAAATTTCGATAACAGGGCCTAATAATTAACGGACTACAGAGCGCATTTTCTTCTCTCTCCTCGCAAGACGAGGGAAAGATAATAAAAGCATCGCCGTTCAGAGTCGGTTTGAATATAGAAAACAAATCAAACGTACAAATTATATTTTTTGATTATCTCCACAACGCTTTCGCTTAAAACGGAGCTTGCGTCTTCGTTGTCGGCGAGCGTTTTTCTTATTTCTGCGGACGAGATTGGATAATTATCGCCGGTGTCGAGACGGCCGAGGATTTTTCGTCCGTCGGGCATTTCTTTCGGAGAAAACGAAAAACCTTTTCTGTCGGCGACTATAAAGGCCTTGGCCGGAAGGCATACGTCGCCTCGCGATACTTCGTCTCTGTCGTCTTTTTCCGTAAGTTTTTCGCCGATCATGAATTCGCGCAGATACTCCTCATGATCCGCGTAGAAACGAGCCATATCGCTTCCTATTAAGCCGACGAAACCGACGTCGTTCTTTGGAGTCACAAATAACCGATTATTTTCAGATCGCTTCGTTGGCTCCGTCAACGCGTTTTGCAATTGAAACGGATTGAGCTTTGTCACGATCACGTTTGGATCGTCTTTAAACAGAGAAAACAGCGTCTCTATTCTAATCTTGGTCGGCGTTCGTTTTTTAAAAACGTCGTCGCCCCAAATGGCGAATATCAGCGTAAAATCGCAAAATCCGCGGCGGACTGTTTCGCGAGCTATATACTCGTGCCCCTTGTGCGGAGGATCGAAAGAACCCGGATAGTAGCAGATTGTTTTGTTTTGCAACGCATTCTTAGATATTAAATCCTCTAAGACAGCCATCAAGATTCCTCGGGAAACATTTTTATCGCTCCGCACGGACATTCGGCGGAGCAAATTCCGCAGCCTTTGCAATAGTCGTAATTTATCTCGAGAGAACCGTCCCATCGCTTGATAATCGCGTTGTCGGGACAGTAGCCGTAACAATTGTCGCAGCGGAAGCAGTTGCCGCAGGAGAAGCAACGCGAAGCCTCGGCGACTAGCGTCTTTTCGGAATAGGAAACGTTGTTTTCCATTAGAGAAGCGCCGTCGTATCTCGCTACCTCCGTTCTTGGATCTTTTTCGTAGTAGGCGACGTTAAGCTTCTTGAAAATCGCAGTTTCTTCTCTAACTTTTGCCGGCAGTCCCGCGTCTCTAAGGTATGCGTCGATGTTTTTTGCGGCTTTTTTACCTTGCCCTATCGCGTTTGTGATCGAACGCTTTCCCAAAACCGCGTCTCCTCCGGCGAAAATGCCGCAAGCTCCCGTCATCATATTTTTGCAGACTTCAATCTCGTTTTTTTCTGAAATCTTTATTCCTTCTACGTCTTTCAAAAAATCTACGTCCGAAACTTGGCCTATCGCGAAAATAACGCCGTCCGCTTGTAGAATTTCAATTTCTCCAGACTTAGATAAAACGCTAGATTCTTCGTCGTAGTTCATTATGTCGACGAACGCTTTTCCTTTTTCAACGGAGTTGATCGCGCGAAGACATAAAATCTCGATTCCTTCGGCGAGGGCTTCGCTTACTTCCGTCTCGTGAGCCGACATGTTGTGGATGGCTCCTCTGTAGACGATTTTTACGTTTTCCGCTCCAAGCCGCAGAGCGCTTCTCGCAGCGTCGACCGCCGTGTTTCCGCCTCCGTAAACTAAGACTCTTTTGCCGAGATTAGGCAAGCTCGCGGGAGTTTCTTCTAATTTTCTGAATAGATCGACCGCGTCGATAACTTCCGCGCCGTCTTTTACCTCAACGTTCGCTTTAGCCGCGATATGCGCTCCCGTAGAAATGTAGATCGCGTCGAAATTTGCAACCTCGGTTTTTAAGTCCGCAATTTGCTTATTGCAAACTATCTTAACTCCCAGGTCTTCTATTCTCTTGATTTCCGCGTCTATGATCGAGCTGGGCAATCTGAATCTCGGCACGCCGTAGCGAGCCATGCCGCCGGCTTTCGCGTAAGCTTCATAAACGGTAACGTCGTGGCCGAATCTTTTTAGAAAATACGCCGCCGCCAGTCCGCTTGGTCCGGCTCCGACGACTAATATTTTTTTTCCGCTGTCGGACTCGGGTTTCTCAAATTTCCAGCCGTTCGCAATCGCTACGTCTCCGATTGATCTTTCGATCAAGTTTATATTGACCGCTCCGTCGAATTGTCCGCGGTTGCACGCTTTTTCGCAAGTATGATAGCAAGCTCGTCCCATCATTGCGGGAAACGGGTTGTCTTTCGTTATAACTTCCCAAGCCTCGCGGAATTTTCCTTCCTTAGCAAGCGACAGCCAAAGTTGAATGTTTTCTCCGGCCGGACAGGTCGCGTTGCAGGGAGGCAATCTATTTATATATTTAGGACGCAGCGTTCTCCACGATCCGGTTTTGTTGTCCAAACTTGTGGAAGACTCAAGAACCGTAGCAAAAGGCTTAGTCATTCTAAAATCCCTCCCTCAGTTTGTATTTTTCGATATTTTTGTTTGCAGTTTGTCGTAAAAGCTCGATCGCGTCCAGCGAGGCGTTCTTACCGAATAGATGGGCGAATCTTCTTTGAGCTTTTAGATACTCTTCGACCGGAATTAGCTCTTCGATAGGCGTGGAGCTTACAAACTTTCCGTTTTCAGCTTCAAACAATGGAAACATGCCGCATTGAATCGCTAGTCTCGCGAGTTTGATCGTCTCGGAAGTCGGATATCCCCATCCCAACGGGCATGGAGAATGAACGTGAACGTACTTTGCCCCGCGAATTTTGATTGCTTTCGCGACTTTTTTCTCTAGGTCGGGAATATTTCCGACGCTGGCGGTCGCGACGTAAGGAATTCTGTGAGCCATAGCGATCTCGGGGACGAATTTTCCGGTTTGCGGATCGCTTCCCATATAATTTTTATTAGGCAGAGTAGTCGCGGTTCTCGCAAACGGCGTAGTCGCTCCAGATCTTTGAACGCCGGTGTTCATATAGGCTTGATTATCGTAGCAGACATACAAAACGTCGTCGTTGCGATCGAACATGCCGGACAAGCAGCCCATTCCGATATCGAACGTCGATCCGTCGCCGCCTTGAGCGATAACCCGAACGTCGTCTTTTCCTTCTCTACGCATAGCCGCGGCTACGCCGGTAGCGACTGCCGGAGCGTTTCCAAATAACGAATGAAGCCATGGAACATTCCATGAATTTTCTGGATACGAGCAGGAGAAAACCTCCAAACACCCCGTGGCGTTCACGACGATGATTTTTCCATCGACGGCGTTGTAAGCCGCGTCGACAACGCATCTTGCGGCCAACGCTTCCCCGCAACCCTGGCAGGCTCTGTGACCGCTGGTCAGCGTATTCGGCCTGTCGCAATTCGATTGGACGGTCGCGGCGCTTTTTCCAAGAGTAAGATTCGTCATTGTCCGCCTCCTTTACAGCCGCAGCCTTTCAACGGTTGATATTCTTTTGCGATAATTTCTTCCTTCAATCCCAAGAATGTCGTTTTTTCATGATCTTTCTTTAGGAAACAGTCCTTCAACGCGGATTTTGTAATGTTTCTTCCTCCAAGTCCCGCTATTATAGAAACTACCTCCACGTCTAAGCCTTTTAAAGCCAATTCGATCTCTTGCGATAAGATTCCGCCGATTCCGACGGCAAACGCTTTTTCGACGACTATCGCTCGCTTGGCGTTTTTGAGCGAATTCCTGATCGCTTCCGCGGGAAACGGTCTGTAGCTGGCGATAGACAATACGCCGAAACGCTCGCCGGCGGCGTTTAGCTCGTCCGTCGCGTCTTTTATGGTGCCGGCGACCGATCCCAACGCAACGACGACGGTTTCCGCATTCTCAATGTTATATTCATGCAAAAGTCCGCCGGAATCTCTTCCAAATTTCTGTTTGAACGAATCTCCGACGCATTGAATTACGCCGAGAGCGTCTATTTGCTTTTTGTGAGCCAAGTAACGGACTTCCGTAAAATACTCCGGCG
>JAISHN010000081.1 GCA_031262635.1 Holosporaceae bacterium | reverse complement strand
GCGTTTTTCGAATAATTAACGACGGATGGAGTCGTCGCCGCGTCGTCGATTTTTATAACGACCGGCGAGCCGTCTTTAACGAACGCGACGACCGAAGCCGTCGTGCCAAGATCAATTCCAACCGTAAACATCCGCTTTTACTTTTTCCAAAAAAGAGCCGATAAACCGCGCGAACCCGTAATTTTTGCGAAATTCGCCTAAATTATTTTCGAGATTGTACAGCGTCGCGATTAATTCTGAAATCCGTCTAGACAATTCATTCTGAAAATTCTTTTTATCCTCTAACGCTTTTAGAGAACTGTATTCTTCGCGGATAATAAAAGCTTCCGAAACAAACTGCGGCTCCAATTCGTCCGCGTTCGTAATTCCGCGGACTTCAAGAAAATGCTTCGCTCGTTCTAACGGATCCAAAAGAGCCTTGTAAGCGACGTTTAACGCCGCGGACTCTTCGCGTCCCGATTCGCTAACGTCGGGATGAACCCGCGACTGCTTTTGCAAATACAATTTAGTTAGAGTCGCTTCGTCGATTTTATAAGCGACTGGAATTCCGAGAAGTTCAAAGTAATTCATGGCGAGAGTCTACCGCCTCGTTATTTTTGGGGCAACGTAAATAATGGATTTTACGCTTCTCGTCATTTTTGCAGATCGCTGGCTTTTTATTTGGACAATTCCGCGCGAAAGCGGAGGGAGAGTTAGAAATGGAGGATTTTCAATAATATTCCTCGCTTGTTTCAAAAAAAATCGCGATATTAAATGTTTCTTTGAATATTTGTGAGAATATCGTTATTGTAAGCCGAATTGAGGAGGTATAGATGGGAAAAATGGGAGACGGCGAAGAAATTTTACGCTGCTCATTTTGCGGGAAGACTCAGCACGAGGTGAATAAACTCATAGTCGGGCCGACCGTTTACATTTGCAATGAGTGCATAGAACTCTGCGCCGGAATAATCTCGGACGTTCAATCGAATCCGACGGTTAAGGGAAAAGGCTCCTCTCTTCCGTCTCCGCAAGAAATTTGCAAAACGTTGGACGACTATATAATAGGGCAGACGCAGGCTAAAAAAGTTCTTTCAGTCGCAATTTACAATCATTACAAAAGATTAGCCCACGCTTCTAAAAGTTCGGACGTAGAGCTGGCGAAGTCGAATATTTTGCTGATCGGGCCGACTGGAACTGGAAAAACTCTGCTAGCTCAAACGCTTGCAAAGATCATCGACGTGCCGTTTACAATGGCCGACGCGACGACTTTGACGGAAGCCGGATATGTCGGCGAAGACGTTGAGAACATTATAGTAAAATTGCTGCAAGCCGCGGATTATAACGTTGAAAAAGCTCAGAGAGGAATAGTTTATATCGACGAGATAGATAAAATTTCCAGAAAATCTGAAAATCCGTCTATAACTAGAGACGTGTCCGGCGAAGGAGTTCAGCAGGCTTTGCTGAAAATAATGGAAGGCACGATATCGTCCGTTCCTCCGCAAGGCGGCAGAAAACATCCGCAGCAGGAGTTTTTGCGAGTCGACACTACTAATATATTATTCATATGCGGCGGAGCGTTCGCCGGACTGGATAAGATTATCGCTTCTCGCGGCGACAAGTCTTCAATCGGATTTGAAGCGGATATCAAAAATAAAAACGACCAAGCCGCCGGCGAGCTTTTAGCGAAGGTTGAGCCGGAGGATTTATTAAAATACGGGCTGATACCGGAGTTTATAGGACGCGTTCCAGTAGTCGCGACTTTGAACGACCTTGACGAAGAGGCGTTGATCTCGATTCTAACGGAGCCTAAAAACGCTCTCGTGAAGCAATATCAAAAATTGTTCGCTATGGAAGGCGTTTCGCTGAGCTTCTCGGAAGACGCGATACAGGCCGTAGCTAAGCAGGCTCTTGAACGGAAAACTGGAGCTAGGGGCTTGAGATCGATAATGGAGTTCGTTTTACTCGACATAATGTACGAGCTTCCGTCTTGGAAAGACGTTGAAGAGGTAATAATTACGAAAGACGTTATTGAAGGAAAGAGCGAACCTATATTAAAATGCGGCAAAGTTAAAAGCGGCGGATTCGCCTAGGAGCTTGCATTGAGTCGTCCAGTATTGTCGATACGAGATATAGTAGTTTTTCCCCATGTCGTCGTTCCTCTTTTTGTCGGTCGCTCTAAGTCTATCTGCGCTATAGAAGCGGCTATGGCAAAGGATAAAAAAGTCATTATGCTGACTCAAAAAAGTCCGCATAACGACGATCCTTCGTTCGAAGATATGTACAAAGTCGGCGTTCTGGGCAATATTCTGCAAATGCTGCGTTTGCCGGACGGAACTGTAAAAGTCCTCGTCGAAGGCATTCAAAGAGCCGCCGTCAAAGAATTCATCGATGAAAAAGACTACTACTCCGCCGAATATGAGATTCTAAAAGCTAAAGAAATCAAGGATCCTCTTGAATTTGAAGCATATCGTCGCTCCATTATGGATCAGTTTGAGAATTATGCGAAACTGAACAGAAGAATATCGATAGACACCGTCACCGCAATTAGAGGCATCGAGTCTATGGACGATTTGATCGACGTCGTTTCAGCGCATTTAGTCCTGCGGATAGAAGATAAACAGGCTCTATTAAGCGAAACGAACACGGCCAAAAGATTTGAAAAGCTCATGGCCATACTTGAGTCGGAAATCGAAGTTATCCACGTCGAACGCAAAATCCGAAACCGCGTCAAAAAGCAAATGGAGAAGACTCAAAAAGAGTACTATCTAAACGAACAGATGAAAGCCATCCAGAAAGAACTTGGCGATCCCGACGGCGCGGCGGTTGTCGACGAAACGAAAGAACTAGAGGATAAGGCGAAAAAGATAAAATTCTCGCCGGAAGCTCGAGAGAAGTTTGACGCGGAGCTTAAAAAACTGAGAAACACGCCGCAAATGTCTCCCGAAGCGACCGTCGTTCGCAATTATCTAGATTGGCTGACTAGTCTTCCTTGGAAAAGCAAAACAAAAGTAAAAAAGGATATAAAAGAGGCTAAACGCATCCTCGATCGAGACCATTACGGCTTGGAAAAAGTCAAAGAAAGGATTTTAGAATTCCTTGCCGTTCAAAATCGCGTTGGAAAAATAAAAGGCTCCGTTTTGTGCTTCATAGGCCCTCCTGGAGTCGGAAAAACCTCGCTCGCTAAATCGATCGCAGAAGCGACGGGGCGAAACTACGTCAAGTTCTCGCTCGGAGGAGTTAGAGACGAGTCTGAAATCAGAGGACATCGCAGAACTTACATAGGATCCATGCCTGGAAAAATTATCTCCGGCATGAAAAAGGCAAAATCCTGCAATCCGCTGTTTTTGTTGGACGAGATCGACAAAGTCGGCGCCGATTGGAAAGGCGATCCGGCCAGCGCTTTGCTGGAAGCTCTGGATCCCGAGCAGAATTCGGCTTTCAACGACCATTACTTAGAAGTCGACTACGATCTGTCGGACGTTATGTTCATCGCTACGGCCAACTCTTACAATATGCCAAGCCCGCTGCTGGATAGACTGGAAATCATACGACTTTCAGGCTATACGGAGCAGGAAAAGAAAGAAATTGCGAAACGACATCTCATTCCTAGGCAGCTTGAGGAAAACGGCTTGAAAAAAAGCGAGTTTTCTATAACCGACGAAGCGCTAATATCGTTGATCCAAAATTACACGCGAGAAGCCGGAGTGCGAACGCTGGAAAGAGAAATCGCGAAGCTTGCGAGGAAATCCGTAAAAGAGCTGACCGAAAATCCCAATAAAACTAAGATAGAAATCACGATCGACAATTTAGAAAAATACGCCGGAATCGAGAAATTCAAACGACTCGGTTTGGAGGACAAAAACCTAGTCGGCGTAGTCACCGGCTTAGCGTGGACGGAAGTTGGCGGCGAGATATTGTCGATAGAAACCGTCAACGTTCCTGGAAAAGGCAAAACGACGTTGACCGGAAAGCTTGGCGACGTTATGCAAGAGTCGATTCAAGCGGCGTTGAGTTTCGTAAAATCCAGGTCTTCGGCTTTTGGAATCAATCCGAGAGTTTTTGAAACCACGGACTTTCACATACACGTGCCGGAAGGAGCTACGCCGAAAGACGGTCCGTCCGCCGGAGTCGCGATGGTCACCGGAATAGTCTCGTCGCTTACGTCGATTCCGGTTAGAAAAGAAGTCGCCATGACGGGAGAGATAAGCCTACGCGGTCGAGTTCTACCCATCGGCGGCCTGAAAGAAAAACTCCTCGCGGCTCATAGGGAAGGCATTCAAACCGTTATCATTCCAAAAGACAACGAATCGGATTTAGAAGAAATCCCGCAATCAGTTTTGGATAGCATGACCGTCGTTAAGGCCGAAACCGTCGACGACGTTTTAAACGCCGCGTTGGCTAGAGGGTAACCTTCTTCCGTCATTGGTTTTTACTTGCGCGGTTATGGAACGGCGACATATTTTTATAAAATTAATCAAAAAATACTCTCATTATTGCGGATAAAACAAGACTAAACTCAGATATTGCGTCCGATGGGCGGAGGCGCTAATCTAGGCTGTTTTAGACAGGCGAGATTGAGGCCTTTTATGAATAAAGCGGAAGCATCTTTAAAAGGTCGCGACATATTGGATCTCGCTTCGTTAACTCTCAAAGAACGCGAGCTAATTCTTGAAACCGCGGGAAAGATGAAAGATATCTTGAACCGCGATATGAAAAAAGAGCCGCTGTTGAGGGGAAAATCTATAATAACGCTGTTCTACGAAGCTAGCACTCGAACTCGAACGTCGTTCGAGCTGGCCGGAAAATACCTTGGAGCCGACGTAGTCAATATCGCGGTCGCGTCTTCTAGCGTTTCGAAGGGGGAGAGCCTGCGAGATACGCTTTATACGCTTCAAGCTATGAAAACCGACGCGATTATCATGCGGCATCCGGTCGAAGGAGCGGCGGATTACGCGGCAAAGGCGCTCGACGCGGTAGTTATAAACGCCGGAGACGGGCAGCGCGCTCATCCGACGCAGGCTTTGCTCGATCTTTTCACTATTAAACGGCATAAAAAGAATTTTTCCGACTTAAAAATCGCGATATTGGGAGATATACGGCATAGTCGCGTCGCTCGTTCGAACATCGTTGGATTTAGAGAATTTGGAGCGGAGGTTCGCATAGCGGGGCCGCGGCCGTTAATTCCGGCGGAGATAGAAAAGCTCGGAGTCGTCGTCTGCGATCGTATAGAGGACGCAATTGCGGAAGCGGATGTAATATACGTTCTGCGCATTCAATTAGAGCGCCAGAAAGTTGGATTTTTTCCAACGACTCGCGAGTATTCGAGAATATTTGGCTTGAAAGAGCGGCATTTAAAGCTCGCTAAGCCGGACGTTTTGGTAATGCACCCCGGGCCGGTTAATCGCGGTCTAGAGATATCGCCGGACGTTATGTACGGGGACAAATCCCTTATAGAAGAGCAGGTAGAAAATGGAGTCGCCGTAAGAATGGCTATATTATATTTAACGCTAACGGATGGAGAACACCTTGAATTTGCTAATTAAAAACGGCAGGGTAGTCGATCCGTCGCAAGGTCTTGACGCGATTGCGGACGTGCTGATATCCGACGGCAAGATCGCAAAAATAGACGGTCATATAGAAGGATCAAACGTCGAGGTTTTCGACGCGAAAGGGCTTGTCGTCGCGCCTGGGTTTATCGACGCGCATACGCATCTGCGAGAGCCTGGCTATGAAGGCAAGGAAGATATCGAATCTGGGACTAAAGCCGCCGCCGCGGGCGGGATAACGACCGTTTTTTGCATGGCGAACACAGATCCCGTCATAGATTCGTCAATATTAGTATCCGGCCTAAAAGAAAGAATAGCTCGCAAAGCCGCGGTCAACGTCGAGGTAATCGGAGCCGTAACGAAAGGCCTAAAAGGCGAGGAATTGGCGGAAATGGGCGACATGGCGGAAGCCGGAGCGATAGCGTTTTCCGACGACGGCCGTTGGATCGCGAATTCTCGAATTTTCCGCTCGGCGTTGGAGTACGCAAGCGCTTTCGACAAGATAATTATAAGCCATGCGGAGGACGAGACTCTAGCCGCCGGCGGATATATGAACGAGGGATTGACGTCGACGAAGCTCGGCATTCCCGGGATTCCAGCCGCGGCGGAAGATATAGCCGTCGCTCGCGATATTATATTGGCCGAACTTACGGGCGCGCGGCTTCATGTAGCTCATGTATCGACGAAGGGAGCCGTGGAGCTTATTCGACAAGCGAAAGCTCGCGGCGTTAAGGTAACGGCGGAAGCGACCGTTCATCATATGACGCTGACCGACTCCGCCGTCGTCGGATATAATACCGCCGCGAAAGTATCTCCTCCGTTGCGAACCGCGGAACACGTAGAGGCGGTCAGACGCGGCGTTAAGGACGGGACGATAGATATAATCGTTACAGATCACGCTCCGCATTCTTTTAAAGATAAAGACGTTGAGTTTCGCTACGCTCCAAATGGAGCCGTCGGTCTTGAGACTTCGATCGCCGTCGCGTTGACTGATCTTTACCATACGGGTATTCTTACGCTAGAAGAAATGATCGATAGAATGAGCGCGGCGCCTTCAAGGCTCTTTTCTTTGGACAGAGGAAATCTGAAAATCGGTTCAAGAGCGGACGTTACAATCCTTGATCTTAACAAAGAATGGACTATAGAAGGCCGAAAGTTCTACTCGAAAAGCAAACTTACTCCGTTCGAAGGAAAAAGACGCCGCGGAAAAGCCGCGGGAGCGATCGTCAACGGAAAAATTGTAATGAAAGACGGCATAGTTCTATGAGAAAACTCGGCAAGTTGGTTCTAGAAGACGGCGGCGTTTATCGCGGCTTTTTTTTTGGCGATAAACCAGGAGTCGGCGAGGTAGTTTTTAATACCGGCATGACCGGATATCAGGAGACTTTAACCGATCCGTCTTACTGCGGACAACTCGTGATCATGACGTATCCGCTGATCGGCAACTACGGCGTAAACGAGATTTATAATCAGTCGTTAAGCTTATCGAAAGAAGGAAAGAGGAGAAGATCCTACTTCCGCGGATACGTTGTCGGCGAATTGTGCGATTATCCGAATAATTGGCGTTGCGAAGGTTCTATTTTCGATTTTCTGCAGGAGGAAGGGGTTCCTTGTCTCTACGGAGTCGATACGCGAGCCGTAACGCGACGCATTCGCTCTAAGGGAGCTATGCGAGGCGCGATTGTTCCCGAGGATATCGACGAGGGCGAACTGAATCGACTGATGAATTTGCCGGAAGACGGTTTTTACATTAAGGAAGTTACGACGAAGAACGTTATTCGTTATTGTGGTGAGGACGGAACCCAATGTAGTCGCAACGCACGCATGAACCTCGCCGTTATGAATTTCGGCATAAAAAAGGGAATCGTCGACTGTCTTGCAAAATACGGCTACAACATGACGATCTATTCGGCCTATACTCCGGCCGAAGAAGTACTCGCGGCCGAACCGGATGGAATATTCCTTTCAAACGGACCTGGCGATCCAAAAATTTCCTCGGAACTTATTGAAAACGTAAAAGAATTAATTGACAGCGGTAAACCGATGTTCGGAATCTGCCTCGGATTTCAACTGATCTGCCTCGCGATGGGCGGCGACACTTACAAATTAAAATTCGGCCATAGGGGAGCGAATCATCCTGTGAAAGACTTGCTGTTGAACAGAGTCTTCATCACGTCGCAAAACCACGGGTACGCGGCGGATGAAAAGTCGCTAAAAGGAACGGGATTGGTCGTAACTCAACGCAACGTCAACGACGACACGCCGGAAGGCGCGGAACACGAGAGCAAACCGCTTTTCGCCGTACAGTATCATCCCGAAGCGTCTCCAGGACCAAATGACAATCTGTATTTATTCGATAAGTTTTATAAAATGATAAAGAGCGATAAAAATGCCTAGAAATCCTCAAATTAAAAAAGTCATGGTCATAGGCTCGGGGCCAATAGTCATAGGCCAGGCGGCGGAGTTCGATTACGCGGGAACGCAGGCGTGTCGGGCGTTGAAGGAAGACGGAATTGAGGTCGTTCTAGTCAATAGCAATCCGGCGACTATAATGACGGACGTTCACGTCGCCGATCGCATATATATGGAGCCGTTGACGGCGGATTTTGTTGAAATCATCATTGAAAAAGAACGTCCCGACGGGCTTTTGGCGACGTTGGGCGGACAAACGGGGCTAAATCTTGCCGTAGAGTTAGATAAACGCGGGGTTTTAGCCAAATTCGGCGTAAAACTGTTAGGAACATCGATTGAAAGCGTCAAAAAATCTGAAGATCGCGAGCTTTTTAAAGAAACGATGGAAGCGCTTGGTCAGCCGGTGGCTGAAAGCGCGATAGTTAACTCGGTCGAAGAAGCTAAAAAATTCGCGGAGCAAATCGGCTTTCCCGTCATCGTCCGTCCGGCGTATACGCTTGGAGGAACGGGCGGCGGAATTGCAAATAATGAAGAAGAACTCGGAGAAATAACCGAGATCGGGCTGAAATGCAGCATGATCGGGCAAGCGCTTATCGAACGCAGCGTCGCCGGCTACAAAGAAATTGAGTACGAAGTCATAAGAGACTCCGCGGACAACTGCATCACAGTTTGCAGCATGGAGAACATCGATCCAGTCGGAGTTCACACTGGCGACAGCGTAGTCGTCGCTCCGGCTCAAACGTTGTCCGACAGAGAGTTGATGAAACTTCGAGACGCGTCGCTAAAAATTATCCGCGCTCTTGGGATCGAAGGCGGCTGCAACGTTCAATACGCGTTCGACACAAAATCCGACAAATATTACGTTATCGAAGTCAATCCGCGCGTCAGCCGTTCAAGCGCCCTCGCGTCAAAGGCGACCGGCTATCCGATCGCTAAAGTCGCCGGCAAAATCGCCGTCGGATATCATTTGGACGAGATAGAAAACGCCGTTACGAAGAAAACTAAAGCGTGTTTCGAACCGACTCTCGACTATGTCGTCGTAAAATTTCCTCGTTGGCCGTCGGATAAGTTTACCGAAGCCGATAGAACGCTCGGCGCTCAGATGAAAGCCACCGGCGAGGTTATGTCTATTGATCGATCGATAGAAGGAGCGTTATTGAAAGCCGTAAGATCGCTGGAAATAGGCGCGAATCATCTTTGGTCGTCGAATCTCGCGCCACTGCCGGATGAGAAAATCTTCGAGATGGTTAAAGATATTACAGACAGACGCTTCTTTGTCGTTGCCGAGGCTTTGCGGCGAGGAATGTCCGTTGAAGAGATCGCTCGCGTAACGACGATCGATATGTTTTTCCTGCAAAAAATAAAGAATATCGTTGATATTGAGCATGAATTAGTTCGTCATTGCGAGGAGCAAAGCGACGAAGCAACCCAGGAAAGCGGCGGTTTGTCGCTGGATTGCCGCGTCGGGCTACGCCCTCCTCGCAACGACGAAGCCTTATCTTACAACGCCCTCATAGACCTTCTCCTCTCCGCTAAAAAAGCGGGCTTCTCCGATCGAGCGATCGCTAGGCTTACAAATCAGACGGAATCCGACGTTAGAAAAATGAGAAAATCGCTTGGCGTTATTCCCGTTTACAAAACCGTGGATACCTGCGCGGCGGAATTCGAGTCCGTAACGCCGTATCACTATTCTACATATGCCGACGAAGACGAAGTTTCCGTAAGCGACAAGCCGAAAATCATCGTTCTCGGCTCAGGACCAATCAGAATCGGTCAGGGCATAGAATTTGATTATTGTTCCGTTCATTCCGTTTTAGCTCTAAAAGAACTCGGCTATGAAGCGATTATCATAAACAACAATCCCGAAACTGTCAGCACGGATTTTGACATAGCGGATAAGCTGTATTTTGAACCACTAACGTTAGAAGACGTTCTAAATATAGTCGACAAGGAACGACCGGAGGGCGCGGTCGTCCAGTTCGGCGGTCAAACGGCGATTAATCTTGCCGGCGCGTTGGCGAAAAATGGCGTAAAAATAATCGGTTCGTCGATTGAAAGCATAGACGCGGCTGAAGATCGCGAAAAATTCGACGCGCTGTTAACGGAATTGGACATACCTCGGCCGCAAGGATGCGCCGTGTTTAGCATCGAAGACGCGATTAAAGCAGCTGAAAAAATCGGCTATCCGGTAATGGTTCGGCCTTCCTACGTTCTCGGCGGACGGGCTATGAAAATAGTCTACAATGAAGACAAACTCAGAAACTACATGTCGACCGCGGCAAAAATCTCGCCTAAGCATCCAGTGTTGATCGACCATTATTTGCAAGGAATTGAAGTTGAAGTCGACGCGGTCTGCGACGGCGAAGATATTTTGATTCCAGGCATTATGGAGCACGTTGAGCGAGCCGGCGTACATTCCGGCGACAGTATCGCCGTATATCCGCCGCGGAATTTGTCCGAGCGAAACATTCGAACGATAGTCGACTTTACCAACCGTCTAGCTCGCGGATTAAAAGTCCTAGGCATGATCAACATACAGTATATCGTGAAAGGCGACGACGTTTACGTCATCGAAGTCAACCCGCGCTCCAGCCGTACCGCACCGTTTCTCAGCAAAGTTACGGGCGTTCCTATGGTGAATATCGCGACGAAAGTTTCCGTCGGGAAGAAAATCAAAGAGCTAGGCTATAAACCAGGCCTCGGCCTTTTTCCAGATTACTACGCCGTAAAAGCTCCGGTGTTTTCTTCGGCGAAAATATCCAACGTCGACGTAACGTTGGGACCGGAAATGCGATCGACCGGCGAAGTCGTCGGGATCGACAATAAGTTTTCGCGAGCTTTATACAAAGCCTGCGTCGCGTCCGGCATTAATATGCAAAAAAACGGAAGAATACTATTTACGATCGCCGACAAAGATAAAGACGAAGCCTTTCCGATAGCCAAAGGATTCGCCGACCTTGGATACAGTCTGGCGGCCACTAAGGGCACCGCGGAATTCTTCGCGAAACGCGGCGTAAACGCCGAAGTCGCCGTTAAAGTCAGCGAAGGCTCGCCAAATATCATGGACGACATAAAAAACGGCCGGATAAACATGGTGATAAACACGGTCAGCCATAGCGAAAAAGGCTACCGCGACGGATTTAAAATCCGCCGAGCGACCGTCGAACACGCTATTCCGTGCCTTACGTCTATCGACACGGCGAAAGCGATTCTCGGCGTTATGTCCGTCATGCGCCGTCGCAAAATGATGAGCGTGATCGCATTGCAGGATTTGAAGTAAGAATATTTTTCTTGCATGTGAAAAGCTCTGTTAGAAATTATATAAGCTATGTTGAGTTAGGAAGAATTTTGTTCGTCGTTCCTTTCCGTCATCCTGAGCAAAGCGAAGGAT
This sequence comes from Holosporaceae bacterium, assembly GCA_031262635.1. Taxonomy (GTDB): domain Bacteria; phylum Pseudomonadota; class Alphaproteobacteria; order UBA3830; family UBA3830; genus JAIRMQ01. The sequence continues at coordinate 750 of JAISHN010000081.1, read as the reverse complement.
CCAGACGGCGATGACGCATGAAAAGCGCGTGGATCCTTCGTCGGGCTTCGCCCTCCTCTAGGATGACGAAGAAGGAAGAAGCTTCGCGAATTCACGCTTCTAGTAACGACTTATTGCGGAGTATAAACCTCTTGTTTCAACAAAAATAGCCTCATCCCGCTCATCACATTTTTCTTAACGCAGCCTATTTTTTATAATTTTTCTCATTTTGAGCCATAACCTCTTCAAAAACCTCTATATATTCGTCGACCATCTTATCGGCGTCGGCGAATTTAGCGGCTTGTTTATATCCTTTTTGGATTAGTTCTCTACGCAAGCCTTCGTCTTCGACAATTCGTTTCATAGCGGCGGCGATTTCGTCTACATTGTACGGATCGAAAAACAAAGCCGCGTCGCCGGCGACTTCAGGAAGGCTTCCAGCGTTGCTGCAAATTACCGGAACGCCGGCGGTCATAGCTTCAATTACAGGCATGCCGAATCCTTCATATAGAGACGGATGAACAAACGCCAACGCATTAGAAAGCAGGACGTTTAACTCGTCATCTGGGATAAAGTTAGTGAAAACGACTTTGCCGCGTAAGTTATATTTGGAAAGTATTTCAGAGATGCTATTCCGCATTTTTTGAAACTTTCCAACAACTGCCAGTTTTATATTTGATTTAGAAAGCGATAAAAATTTAGAGAAAGCTTTTAACAGTCTTATGTGATTCTTGTTAGGCCAGAAAGTGGAATGGAATATTAAATAAGCGC
>JAISHN010000104.1 GCA_031262635.1 Holosporaceae bacterium | reverse complement strand
GGTATTACCTCGCAAGACTGCATCGAAAAACAAAATGTTATTCTAAATCAGCCGAAATGTTACGGTTGTCCGTCCTTATGCTCCTTAATAAAGAACTCTTGGTATCTTTATAGGACAATTCCGAAACCAGTGTAGATTCTGGATCGCCGCGTCGGACTTTGTCCTCCTCGCGAAGACGTAAAACGGCGTTTTAGGATAACGAGAATATTTGATATCTCCGCTCTAAATTGATTCTCTTAATTCTTTAGGCGGGTTATTAGGTCCCGTTAGGAAAAATGCGATGAGCAGTATGAGGCTATTTTTGTTGAAACAAGAGGTTTATACTCCGCAATAGGTCGTTGCTAGGCGCGCGAAGCCGCGAAGTTTTTTCCTTCTCCGTCATCCTGGAGGAGGACGAAGTCCGACGAAGGATCGATTTTAAAAGCGCGGCGCTTCCCTTTATCCTCATCGCAATCCGTCGTTTGCCTCCGTCAAAAAATCGTCTTTATCTCGCGATAAAAATAAAATTTTATCAATTTCTTATAAAAAAAGCGGCTCAAATTTCAATAACCTCGGATAGCCGACGTTATTGCGGCGCATTTACATAAAGTCGGCGATGTATTATATTTATTTCGTTTATCGGATGATTTTACAGTTTGCGAGGGCGTTTTGTTTTTCAAAATTTCCAAGCGCGGAACGCGTTGAGGGCGGTTATGGTTTTAAATGGCGAATATTCGCTAGTTTTTGTGTTCTCGATCGTCTCCGCAATAAAATACGGAGTTAAAGATGTCGAAAAATTTGCTGATAGATTCAGCTCACGCGGAAGAGGTTAGGGTTGCGGTCGTCGACGGAGAGAAATTAGATAAATTTGATTTTGAAGTCCAATCGAAGGCGCAGGTAAAAGGCAATATATATCTAGCGAAAATAGTAAGAGTCGAGCCGTCTTTACAAGCGGCGTTTGTGGATTACGGAGTCGAAAGACACGGTTTTTTAAGTTTCAGCGAGATACATCACGATTATTTCCAAATTCCAGTTGGGGACCGCGAAGATCTTGAAAGCCATATTCAAAACGCGATCTCGTCTCTTTTGGCGGAAACCGGCGAGTCGATCGACGATTTAGATCCGCAAAAAATCGCCAGGCTTAGATATCAATTCTACCGGCGTTACAAGATCCAGGAAGTCATCAAAAAAAGACAAGTCATTCTCGTTCAAGTGACCAAAGAAGAGCGAGGCAACAAAGGAGCCGCTTTAACCACCTATGTTTCCTTGACCGGAAGATACTGCGTTTATATGCCGAACATGTCGAAAGGAAGCGGAGTTTCGCGAAAAGTCGTCGGTTCCGAGCGAGCGAAAGTCAAAAAAATAATCGCCAGCCTTTCCACTGAAAGCGGAAGCGTCGTTATCCGCACGGCGGGCGGCGGACGCACTAAAACGGAAATCACGAAAGATTTCAATTATCTAAAAAAGATGTGGGATGAAATCCGAGAGACTACTGTAAAATCCATCGCGCCTTGCTTGATTCACGAAGAAGCCGGAATCGTAAAGCGAGCGATCAGAGATTGGTACTCCCGCGACATGGAAAATATTTTCGTCGAGGGTAAGGACGGCTACCAAGTGGCGAAAGCCTTTATGAAAAAACTGATGCCGACTCGCGCCAATAAGGTAAAGCTGTACGAAGATCAAAAATTGCCTCTGTTCGGCAAGTTTAAGATTAACGATCAGATAAATCAAATTTACTCCACAAGAGCCAATCTTCCTTCCGGCGGATATTTGGTGATCAACTCGACGGAAGCGTTGGTTTCCATCGACGTAAACTCGGGAAGATCGATTCGCGAAAGAAACGTCGGCGAGATGGCTTTGAAAACTAATCTTGAAGCCGCGGCCGAGATAGCGAGACAGTGCCGGCTTAGAGACTTAGGCGGATTAATCGTCGTCGATTTCATAGACATGGCGGACAAACGAGCTAATTCGCAAGTCGAAAAACGATTAGGAGAAGCTCTGCGAGAAGACAAAGCGAAAATTCAAGTCGGAACGATCAGTCGTTTTGGTTTATTGGAATTTTCGAGACAACGTCTGCGAGCAAGCATCACCGACGCAAATACGATAATCTGTCCGTGCTGCGGCGGAATAGGAGTCGTTTGGTCTGACGAATCGGTCGCGATCAAAATTTTAAGAGAAGCGGAGGAAGCGTTAGCTCTTCAAGGATCGTCGGAAGCGGTCATCGTTTTATCCTCAAACGCCGCTCTATATCTTATGAACAAAAAACGAGCTTTTATCTCTAGCATAGAAGAGCGAACGAACTCAAAAATAACTTTCAGAATTGACGATTCGCTTCCAGTTTCCGAGTTTAGAATAGAACAGACGCCGCAAGCTTGCCCGCCGCAAGAAAAAGAGGAAGAATCTAAACAGTCTCCGGCCGTCGCCAAATTTAAAGGGAAAAAAGCCGCGCCGCCCGCGGAAAATGTCGAGAAAAAAGAGTCTTCCGACGAAGTCGCGGACGAAAAAGACGCAAAAGCAGTTTCGGTCGCTTCCGAGCAAAAAGGAAAAGGCGAATTTCAAAAAAGAAACGCTCGCTCTAATAGAAAAATACGCGGCGGCAACATAAAAAATGCCGAAACGCAAAAAGATAAAAACGCGGAATCGCCGACCGAAGAAAATAATGCCGCGGCGGTTCATTTGCCGGACGAAGAAGAAATTATGTCGATTCAAGAGAATCTCGCCTTGAACATGACAAAACTTGCTCGATCTTACAAAGAGCAGGAGATGACGTTTGTCAACTCT
>JAISHN010000054.1 GCA_031262635.1 Holosporaceae bacterium | reverse complement strand
TCGATCTTTTACGAATTTCTTAATCCATATCGTCTCTACTCTCGTCGCCTATCAGCTCCTCCCAGTTAAGCCTCATATACCAGTAAATAATACCATCGGGTAATACATTATTGGGGTTATTAATAATATCCCAAAAAATGTAACGAATTAGTTGACTTCTACATCTGCGAGGCGATAGCGGAGGCGAATAATATTCGCCCTGCTCCGCATTCTTTATGTAAAGTCGATCATTCGTCGCTTCTCCGTCATCCTTGAGCGAAGCGAAGGATCCATACGTCGGAGACGCGTGAAAATCGCGTGGTTTCTTCGTCGGACTTCGTCCTCCTCTAGGATGACGGAGAAGGAAGAAAAGTCTCGCGACTATGCAAAAATTGCTCGATTTCTTCAAAAATCTTCAAAAATTTTCTTAATCTCAAAAAACTTCGCTCTTCTTTCTTAATTTTTACGACTCGCGGGACGTTCAAATTCGCGGATAATAATTAATTTCGCGGAATCCGGCGCGGTTTTTGCTTCATAAACTTAACGAGAGCCAAGTTTAGGAGCGAAAAAGAGTTGTTGTTCAGAGTAGTTTTTGTATTTTTTGCAGCGTTGAATTTTATTTGCGCAAGCGGAGCGGAGAGAAACGGAACTTCCGACGGATATTTCGCTCAACACGATCTGTGCGAAAATGAAATCGCGAACGCCGAGAGGAAATATGGCATTCCTTATAGGCTTCTGATGGCTATCGGAACCGTCGAGTCCGGCCGGTTGACGAAGGAGTCGAAAGCGAAACGGCCGTATCCGTGGACGATCTGCGCCGGCGGAAAAAGCTACTTTTTTTCGACCAAAAGCGCGGCGATCGCGGCGGTAAAAAGACTGATGGGTCAGGGAAAAAGAAACATCGACGTAGGATGCATGCAGGTCAATTTAATGCACCACGGCAAAGCCTTCAAAAATCTAGAGGAAGCTTTCACGCCTAAATACAACGTCGATTATGCCGCGAGGTTTTTCACGGAATTGAAGAACGCTCACAATTCGTGGACTCACGCCGTCGGATACTACCATTCGCATGCGGCTAAATATTACAAACCGTACTGCTCGCTCGTATACAAGGCTTGGACGAACGCGCGAGGCCGTCCGATCAATACCGCCCCAAGAGTACGACAAGCGTCCGCGGAAGTTAAATCTAGCATATCTTTCCTGCCGTCGTATTACGCCCTTGCGGATCGCAAAATATCGGCGAGATTGCATCAATTAGGCCGCAGAACTCTAAACCGCGGCGTTCCTAAATTTTTTCTGAACGGCGCCAGCCGAAAGGGCGAATGATTATTCGCTCTCGCTAAACGTCGAGCGTTTGTTGATCTTCGCTTTATTGCTTAAAAATAAGACAGGCGCTATCATCTCGTTAATTTTTGAGGAATTATAATGCGGGCGGCTTTATTTTTACGCTACAAGAAGCTTATAGAAGGCTTTGTCGACCCTGAGTTTGGCGGGCTTGTTTCAGTCGAACCGCCGAAAGAAGCGGCGTTTGGCGACTTTTCAACGAACGTCGCTATGATCTTAGCGGGAAAATTAAACCGCAATTCTGTGGAACTAGCGGAAGAGATCTGCGCGAAACTTCGAGAAGACGATCGTTTCGAAAGAGCGGAAGTCAAAAAGCCTGGTTTTATCAACTGGTTCGTTCCTAAGCGCGTTCTTATAGATTGCGTTCCAGACATATTGGACGAGAATTACGGCAAGTCCGATTTAGGAAAAGGCCGGTCGATCAACGTAGAATACGTATCGGCCAATCCGACGGGGCCTATTCACGCCGGACATGTCAGAGGAGCGGTTTCGGGCGACGTTTTAGCTCGGCTGCTGAGTTTTGTCGGATATAAAGTAACGAAGGAATTTTACGTCAACGACGCGGGGCGGCAAGTAGAAGTTCTCGCAAAGTCTCTCTATCATAGGTATTTGGAACTTCTCGGCAAAGCCGGAGATTTGCCTTTTCCGAGCGACGGTTATCCTGGCGAGTATCTTATAGAAACAGCGAAAAAAGTCGTCGAAGAGCGGGGCGATAAATTCGTAGGCTGCGAGGAATCGGAGCGGCTGGATTTTTTCAAGAAATTCGCCGTCGCCGACATGTTGGAAGATATAAAGAAAGATCTTCGCGCGTTGGACGTTGCTCACGACGTTTTCTCTTCGGAAAAAGCCTTAATAGAAGGCGGCGCCGTAGAACGAGCCATAAATCTGTTGAAGAGTAAGAATCTGGTTTACAGAGGCGTTCTACCGCGGCCAAAAGGCTCGGATTCGGACGAATGGGAAGAACGCGAGCAGCTGCTTTTTAAGTCGACGGCATTTGGGGACGACGTAGATCGCCCTCTGCAAAAATCAGACGGCTCTTGGACGTATTTTGCGTCGGATATCGCCTATCACGCGAATAAAATCGATCGCGGATTCGACGAGATGGTCGATTTTTGGGGAGCGGATCACGGCGGGTACGTCAAACGCATGCAGGCGGCGACGTCTGCGTTGTCCGACGGCAAAAAGAAGCTCGACGTAAAGCTCGTTCAATTGGTAAGGCTCTTGAAAAACGGCAAAGAAGCGAAAATGTCCAAAAGAGCCGGAACTTTCGTGACGGCGAGAGACATTATCGACGAGGTCGGCAAAGACGTTATTCGATTCATTATGCTGACTCGTCGCGACGACGCGCCATTGGATTTTGATTTTGAAAAAGTCGTGGATCAAAGCCGCGAAAATCCGGTTTTTTACACGCAATACGCCTACGCTAGAAGCTGCTCGGTGATGAAACTATTTCAACGCGTTTTCCCAAATAAGTCTCTTCCAAGCGCCGGCGACGCAAATCTCGCTTTGCTAGACGATCAAGACCTTCAATTAGTAAAGAAAATGTCCGATTGGCCGCGGCAGGTAATTATAGCGGCTCAAAAACGCGAGCCTCATAGAATCGCCTTCTTTCTATGCGAATTGGCGGCGGTTTTTCATTCTTTTTGGAACCAGGGAAGAGAAAATTCTCTCTTGCGTTTTATTATACCGGAAGATCTTGACAAAACCCGCGCGAGGTTGATTGTATTGAAAGCGATGCAAAACGTTATGAAGACAGCGATTGATATAATTGGAGTTACGCCGGTCGAGGAGTTAAGATAATGCCTCCTTTTTTGGACGAAGAAGATTACGCGACGGAAGCGCCTAATCCTCCAGAGCCTACGGGCGGCTCAAGGTCGCATTTCTTTAGAAACGATAAAAAATTTCTTCTCATAGGCGGTGCGGCTTCAATCGTCGCGTTTTGCGTCGTCGCTTATATATTGTATTCCAGCTCCAAGCCTATAAATTTGGAAGAACTTCCGGTTATTAAAGCCGACGAGACTCCTTTTAAGATCAAGCCTGAAAAAAACGAGCAAGTAAAACATCAAGATAAAACGGTTTACGATAATATCTCTGGAGCAAAACGCAAAACGAAAGAGAAAATAGCGCAACCGCCGGAAGAAGTTCTTTCGATTCCGGAAATCGAGTCGGGCGAGTCGCTTTCGGACGAAGAGAAAAAGAGCATAATTCAAGCGTTCGACGAATTAGCTCCCGAAAAGGAATACAAAATAAAATATGTAAAAAAAGATATTCCAAAGATAAAAACCGAAAACATAACTATCGTCGAAGACGAGGTGAGGAATCCCCCGATACATAGAATAACAGCGGAGACAAAAACGCCGCCCGCTCCTCCTAAAAAGACCAAACAACGGCTGAAAGATATTATGGAGCAAGCCGTCAGACCGACAAACGACGACGCGCGTATTTCAAGAGGCGGAGGCGCGGCGGTTCAAATAGCGTCGGTGGCGACGAAACCCGCCGCGGAAGCCGAATACAACCGCATAGCGTCGAAGAACAAGTTCTTAAAAAGTTTTGGAAAAAAGATAGTCAAAGTCGACTTAGGAAAAACGAAAGGCATTAGATATCGAATCCAGGTAGGCCCTTTTAAGACCAGGAAAGAAGCGGAAAAAGTCGTTTCCGCAATGGCTAAGAATGGATTTCACGCTTACGTTTCAAGATGAAACATATACCTAGATTTTACGTCGAAACCGAATTGACGACGGGAAGAGAAACGCGGCTTTCTCCAGATCAAGCCCATCACGCCGTCGGCGCGTTGCGTTTGTCGGTCGGAAGCGTTGTTCGAGCTTTTAACGCTCGGTTTGGAGAATGGAATTGCGAGATAATCGACGCGAAAAAAGGTTTAATCAAATGCGTCTCGCTATTTAGAAAAGCCGCCGTCGAGAAAAAAGGCCCGACGATCGCCTGCTCGTTGATAAACCCGAAACGATTCGATCTTTTGCTAGAAAAAGGGACGGAGCTTGGAGTCGCCGAGATCATCCCGATTATCTCCGATTATACTCAATATAGAAATATGAACGTCCAAAAAGCGAAACAAAAAATAACGCAGGCCTGCGAACAATGCGGACGTTTGGACATTCCTATTTTACAAAATCCTTTAAGTTTAAGAAATTTTTTGGTAAATTATGAAAATAATTGTACGGTATTAGTTGGAGATGAAAGATTTTTAGGAGACAAATTGGAGGATGTTATAGAGGAAAACTGCGTTTTTTTAGTTGGACCGGAAGGAGGTTTTTCTGATGAAGAACACAACCTCTTCGATGCATATAAAAATGTAATTAAATTTAGCGTTGGTAAAAACATTCTGAAAAGCGAGACTGCGGCAATTGTTTTTATTTCCGTTTGGATATATAGGTTTTTTTAAATTTAATGTTGCGTTATTCAACTAATAGTGGTATGAATTTTTTATAGAGGTTAATTAGCTTTTTATGTGTAAAAGTATATATTTAGTCGAGTAGGAGGGAAAATGAAGGAGTATTATTTAGAAACGGTGTCTTTGATCGAGCGGTTGCACCGGTTATTTCTGGAAGTAATAAAATACGAATTGGACAATCTGAAAGTAGAAGACATAAACAACACGCAGGCTTTGGTTTTATACAACTTGGGCGGAGAGCAAATTTCCATCGGAGAGTTGACGACGCGGGGTTGTTACCTCGGCTCCAACGTTTCTTACAACCTTAAGAAAATGGTTCAATACGGCTACGTTGATCAGGTGACTTCCAAACACGACAAACGGTCCTACATGATTAAATTGTCGGCGAAAGGCGTCGCCTTATGCAAGAAAATCGACGCGGCTTTGGATAAGCATGTTACGCAACTCGAAGGCGAAGGTATTACAGGCCTAAAGGACTTGGTCGACACGCTAAGAAAACTCGAGGTTTTTTGGAACAAAGCGTCAGTCCAGAGAGCCCGCTTTGGCGTTCCTCCAAGGAAGCTCAAATAATAAGCCGCAACCCATCGGCCTTCTATTATACCGCCTGTCTGGAAGCCTAGACAGGCGTTTTATATTGAAAAGGCGAATAATATTCGCCGTATGGATCCTTCGCTTCGCTCAAGGATGACGGAAGGAACCCTCTCTACGTCCTTGCGAGAAGCAAAGCGACAAAGCGCGCCATTAAAACAAGCCGTTCTTTTTTCTGGATTGCCGCGTCGGACTTCGTCCTCCTCGCAAAGACGTAGAGAGAAAGTAAGAGCGTTGCCGCCATTTTGTAGGGGCGAATATCATTCGCCCTTATGCAATAATATGACAGGCGTTCCTCTTTCCGTCATCCTGGAGGAGGACAAAGTCCGACGAAGGATCCATACGATTTTTACGCCTCATCGCCTCTTTGATCCTTAGGATGATGAAAGCGGTATTTCCCTCTCGCTCCAACCATCTCCTGCAAAGGGAGAGAGGGGACTAGCGTCAATCCACGTCGACAGTGGAGATAAAACGT
>JAISHN010000017.1 GCA_031262635.1 Holosporaceae bacterium | reverse complement strand
GCGAGCCTGCCGTAGTCGTCGATTACTCCCAGCAAGTAGTACTTGCCGCCGTTCGTCGTCAAACCTCTGGACAAATCATGGCAATGGCGCCTCCCCGATTCTGCTCGCGATCATCATCTTCTTCTCTTGCTTCTGACTCTGATTCAGCCTGTTCAGCCCGCGTCTCGACGATATAGACAACCCAAATCCCGGCTCCTCTCGCGTCTACACGCAATTTATGAGCGCGATCAAACACGGAAAAGACATTCAACTCGTCGACGGCGGCGATCAAATCCGCTGCTTCACGCCTATTTCCGAGGGAATCGACGCTCTAATGAAGATTCTGGAAAACGAGGACAAAGCCGACAAGAAGATCTTCAACATAGGCAACCCAGACAATATGATGAGTATCAAGGAACTAGCTCATAAGCTATTAGAGGAAGCGAAGAACGACCCTACCAGAAGGGAGATGGCTGATAGGGTGCGAATTGTGTCGGTTAATTCGTCTGAGTACTACGGAGAGGGGTATCAGGATGTGAAGAGGAGGGTTCCGAGGGCGCGCGCAGCGCCACAGTTGCTACTTTGACGCTGTCTGATGGAAATGTAGTGGCGCCCTCCGGGGCTTACTCCACCCCATCATCATTGCCAACGTCCCCGAAACCCTTTGTTCGTTGTCATCTATTCCCTCCATTCTTAGTTAGCTTAACTTAACCAAAAATGTAACGAATTACTTGACTTCTACAGCAATGACGTAAAAAAAGAAAGTCGACTACAACAAGATAGTAATTCATAATCCCCTTCAACCATAATGCGGTTTTTAATCCTTCAGGCGGGTTAACAATTAAAAGAACCGAGAGCGGTTCTCTTCTTGTTTTTTTCATTAACGCGACGGTAAAATAAAGCAAGATTAACGAGCAAAGCTAATCGTCGCTAAGCGAAAATTAAGGAAGGTTGCGTTGCGATTTAAAATTGACGGTTTAATGTCGATTTTGCGTAGAAAATTCTCAAGAAACGTCGTTTTGGCGACGATTCTAGCTCTTTGCGGTCTTCTTATTCTTAATTTTGCTCTTAATCTGGATAAACGGCTCGCATGGTCGGTCTATTCCGCCTTGAAAAGCGACGAACTTTTCAGCGGAGCGATCCTGATTACAAAAGACGGCCGAACGCTCTATGAAAATTCCGACAGCATTGAAGAGCGGCAGTTTCTCGTCGCGTCTATAACTAAACAGACGACGGCTGCTTTGATTCTGAAGGAGGTTGAAAAAGGCTCTATCGATCTTTCGGCGAAAGCGAACGATTATCTACTAAAAGATCAAAAAATCAACGACGCTATAACCGTAAGCCAACTTCTGTCGCACACCTCCGGCGTCGTCTCGGATGATCCAAGTCCGCGTTTTATCCCTGGAACTAATTATGAATACTCCAATTATGGGTATATAGTTCTGGGACGCATTTTACAAAACGTCAGCGGACAAATATTCGACGAGTTGGCGATGGAAATGTTTAAAAACCTCGGAATGAAAAATTCGTTTTTAATCGACGACAAGTCGCTCGACAATATCCGACTAAAGCGCCCGAGGTTTGCTCCGTCGTTTTTATTTAAAGACGGAGAACTAACCAAAATTTTTGCGACGTATAAATTTATTTTGAATAAAGAACGAAAAATGTTTTTCCCAGGAAATCCCTGCGGCGGACTTATATCGACCGCGCGAGATTTAGATAAATGGAACGCGGCGCTGCATAACGGCAAGATTTTGTCTCCGAAAATGTACGAAAAAATGATCAAAAAAATAACGCCGTCCAATATTCCCAAAGGCGAATACGGCTACGGAATATGTATGAATTCCGACTTTGAGGTTTTTCATACCGGATGCGTCGACGGATATAGAGCTACGCTGTCATATTTTCCAAAGCATAAAATTAGCCTCGCGATATTGGAAAACGTCTTTACAGGCAAATACGAGGCTGATTTCAAAACTCATGAAAACATAAGGAATATAGTTAAAAAGTACGCCGAGCTATTAGAGAATGAAGAATAGCGTTTCCGCGCGGATTCTTCGTCAGGCTTCGGACTGGCGTTTCTCAAAGACGACGACGGCGCGAGGTCGATCATTCGTCGCTTCTTCGTCGTCTTAGAGGCTGCAACGACCTCGAGGACGACAAATGTAAGAGAATGACGAGCTAGTAATTCAGAATTTTCTTCGGCTGGAATATGGTTTTTAATCCATCGTTAGGGTTAGTATAGATTCAAAGACTCAAGAGACAATCGCAGTTATTATGGCATCCAACGACTCAACTTTACATTTCTCCGCCGGAAGCAAGACTTTCTTAGTCGGCGAGTATTCCGTCCTATTTGGAGGCGGAGCGGTAGTTCTGGTCGCGCCGCCAAATTTCGAGCTTAAAGCGAGAAAAGGAAAAACCGATCTAATCGGAGTAGAAAAAAATTCTTCGGCTTATTCTTTTTACGAATCGCATGATTTCGACGGACTATCGATCGAGTTTTTCGATCCCCACAACGGCGCCGGCGGATTCGGAGCTTCAAGCGCCCAATTTGCGACGCTGTATAAATTGTATTTAGAACTAACTCGGCGCGAATTTAACGTCGATTCGTTTTTGGAGGAATACAAAAAACTCGCGGGAAAGAAAGGCGTCGCGCCAAGCGGAGCGGATTGCGTCGCTCAATATTTTAATCGCGACGTTTTTTTCGATAGCGAAACGAATTCGGTCGAAAAAATCGATTGGAAATTTCCGAATCTCGATTTCGCGATTTTTAAAACGGGAATTAAGGTTGCAACCCATTCGCATTTGCAAGAATTGTCGCCAATCGACGTTTCCGAGTTAAAAAATCTGACGTTCGGCGTAAAAAACAGTTTCCGCGACCTTGACGAAGAATCTCTGACGAAAAATACGCAAGCTTTTTTCAACGCGTTGAAAGATAAAGGCCTTGTCGTTGATAATACGGCGAAAATCGTCGGCGATCTCTTAAAAATAGACGGAGTGAAGGCCGCCAAAGGCTGCGGAGCGTTATGCGCCGACGCGATTATAGCGATTTTTGAAAAAACCATGCGCGCCAACGTTGAAAAAGCCTGCGATCTCCTCTCGACCGCCGGAAAATTTTCGCCGCTTTTGCGCAAGCGCGGGCTATGAATTTTTTCCAAGGTTAAGTATTGTAAATAAGCAAAATTTAAGGTTGTCGCGTATGAACGATTGGTTTACATATATTGTGGAGCTTATATTCGGTTGCGGGATGTTTTTTAACGCTAGTTTATTTATACCCCAGATTATCAAAATTTATAAAATGAAAAATTTTTCGGGACTTTCGTTGACGACTTTCGCGGGATTTAACGTCGTGCAATTTTTCTCGATATTGCACGGCTACCTTCATCGCGATTGGCTGTTTATGTGCGGCATGGCGATAAGTTTTATATTATGCGGAACGGTTACGATTGGGATTTATCTACACGGCGACGATTCCTCTTCCCTTCGTCATCCTCGAGGCCGCGAGCGGCTAAGCGACAAAGAAGCCTAAAAACCCGCCTAAAGGATTAGATTAAAAGAATCGATTTAGAGCAGAGATATCAAATATTCTCGTTATCCTAAAACGCCTTTTTACGTCTTCGCGAGTGTAGAAGTCAACTAATTCGTTACATTTTTCTGGGGTATTGTTAATAGAGCTGTAAAGGTGATTTTTTTTAGGTTCCGTTAGGAAAAATGTGATGAGCAGTATAAGGCTATTTTTGTTGAAACAAGAGGTTTATACTTCGCAATAAGTCATTGCTAGAAGCAGAAAGCCGCGAAGTTTCTTCCTTCTCCGTCATCCTAGAGGCCGCTTGCGGCCGAAGGATCCATACGATTTTTCCGCGTCTTCGCCGCTTGGATCCTTCGCTTTGCTCAGGATGACGGAAAGGGACGACGAACAAAATTCTTCCTAACGCAACCCAGAGTATATCGAAACATCTAAGCAAGATATTCGCTCAAATTCTACATGTTTTCGCTTGACGCGTCTTCGATAAAATCCCCTAGTCGCCATCGCCTAATTATTCTCGTATTTGATCATTTTTTAACCAGAAAAATGTAACGAATTAGTTGACTTCTACAGGGTCTAAAGAATCAGCAATAACACGCTTTCTGCCGGCCGCCGTTGATTGGAAAGAAGGCGAACTCGCAAAGCTCGACGAACGGAGCGATCTTTTTCCTGAAATTCCTGAATGGAGCCGTAAACAGAAACCCCTGCCCGATATCGACGCCGGCGTTTTTTACGCAGTCAAGCTGTTCTTGCGTCTCTATTCCCTCGGCGACGACTATGCAACCGAGATCGTGGGATACTTCCGTTCCAAATTTCAGCAGCGATCTTAGTCTTCTATTCGAAGGGGCTTCCTGCGTGAAACTTTTGTCCATTTTTATTATGTCGACCGGCAGCTCGTTCAAAAACGACAGACTTGAGTATTCGGAACCGAAGTCGTCCAGCGCTATCTTAATATTGTGACGACGAAGCAGTCCCAACGTTTTTTTCGCGACTGATAAAAGATTTGGATTCGTGCTTTCGTTTACTTCTAGAACTATGCTCGAACCGTCTACGCAGTTTTTATCTAGAATATCCAAAACGGATTTGTAAAAATTCGGATCGACGATATCTTGAGTCGTCATATTTATAAATAGTTGAAAATCGCCCGCATAAGAACGAGCGTCGATTACGCTTTCTAAGATTTTTGCCGCGCTCGGAAAAACCTCTCCTTTTTCCCTTCTGTATAGAGCTTCGTAACCGAAGACCGCGTCATGCTCGAACTGAACCAGCGGCTGTAATCTTATTTTGTTTATCA
>JAISHN010000079.1 GCA_031262635.1 Holosporaceae bacterium | reverse complement strand
GCTAAAAGCGCAAAGCCGCGAAGCTTCTTCTTTCTCCGTCATCCTAGAGGAGGGCTTGCCCGACGAAGGATCCGCGCGCTTTTCCGGCGTACTCGCCGTCTGGATCCTTCGCTTCGCTCAGGATGACGGAAAGGGACGACGAACAAAGTTTGTCCTAGCGCAACCTAGTTCCGAAGCTTATAATTTATTCGCCATACAGCTTTATCATCTCAAGAAATTCGTTTTCAGAAATGATTTTTAAACCGAGTTTTTTGGCCTGATCCAACTTTTTTCCGGCGTTTTCTCCCGCGACGACCAGCGAAGTTTTCGCCGAAACGCTCGCGGTCGCTCGGCCGCCGAATTTTTCCGCGAGCGATTTGGCTTCTTCTCGCGAGAATTTTTCAAAGCTTCCGGTAAAGACGATCGTTTGTCCGGCCAAGGTTTCATTTTCCGACTTTTCCGCGTTCGCGACGGCTACAAGACCCGCGGAAATTCCGTCGCCGCCCAATTCTATAAGGACTTTCATATTGTTTTCGTTGGCGAAGAAGCTGTTGAAGTCGTTTATAATCGAATCGCCTATTCCCAAAATTCCTTTCAGCCTTTCGCCTTCTCTATTTTTAGCGCAGTCCAAAAACGCGGCGTAAGTTTCGAAAAATTTTGCGATCAATTTAGAAACTGCTCTGCCGATTTGCGGAATCCCAAGCGCGTATATGAATCTGTCTAGCGGAATCGTCTTTGCGGCGTTTATCGATTCGAAAAGGTTTTCGACCGACTGCTTTCCCCAACCGTCGCTTTTTTCTAAGCGAAATTCTAGGTTTTTTTCTTCTATGCGGAATATATCCGACGGACTTTTTACGATTCCTTTCTCAAATAAGAATCTAATGTTTTGATCGCCTAGTCCGTCGATGTTGAACGCGAGTTTTGAAACAAAATGTATAAGTCTTTCGACCGACTGAGCCTCGCAATTCAAATTTACGCATCTGACGGCCGCTTCGTCTTCCTCTTTTACGAGAGCCGATCCGCAGCAAGGACATGTCGTCGGAAATACGAACGGAACGGCGTTTTCCGGCCGTTCTTCTAAGATCGGATATAGAATTTGAGGAATAACGTCGCCGGCTCTCTGCAAAACGACGCGATCGCCGACTCTAACGTCGAGTTTTTCAAGCTCGTCTTTATTGTGAAGCGTCGCTCGCGAGATGACGACTCCGCCGATCGTTACGGGTTTCAGCTCCGCCACCGGCGTTACCGCGCCCGTTCGTCCTACTTGAGCGATAATACTCAAAACCGTCGTCCGCGCTTTTTCCGCCGGAAATTTATAGGCTATAGAATGACGCGGAAATTTTGCCGACGCGCCTAACGCTTTCTGGATCGACAAGTCGTTTACTTTGTAAACCATTCCGTCTACGTCGTATTCCAACTCGGCTCGCCGCTCTTCGGTTTTTTTGTAAAATTCGAATGCTTCCGATTGGTTTTTACATAGCGCGACGTTGTCCGACACGACAAACCCCCAATTTTTCAAAGTCCGCGACGCGTCTGTTTGAAAATCAAAAGATATCTCGTCGGAAACGACGGAATACGCGAAAAACGTTAGCTTTCGCGAGGCTGTGATCGCAGAATCCAATTGTCGCAAAGAACCCGCCGCGGCGTTGCGCGGATTCGCGAATAATTTCTCGCCGCTTTTTTCTCGCAGCTCGTTTAGCTCTTGAAAATCGGATTTTAGCATAACGATTTCCCCGCGGACTTCGAGCGCGGCGGGGTTTTCAATTTTTTTGGGAATGCGGTCGACGGTTAAAATGTTTTGAGTTACGTCTTCGCCGACGAAACCGTCGCCTCTAGTCGCCGCGGAAACCAAAACGCCGTTTTTATAAGCGATCGAAGCGGATAAGCCGTCGAATTTCGGCTCTAAAACAAATTCTATCTCCTCAACGCCGGACAGCTTTTTCACGCGGTCGACAAAATCGGAGATATCGTTTTCATCGTAAGCGTTTTCGAGCGACAACATCGGCGCCGAATGTCGTATTTTTTTAAAACTCTTCGCCGCCGCGGCTCCAACTTTTTGCGACGGGCTTTTCGACGACTTTAACTCGGGAAATTCCCTCTCTATTTCTAATAATTCGTTATATAACTTATCGTATTCCGCGTCGCTTACCGCCGGATCGTCGAAGATATAATATTGTCGAGAGTAGGAACTCAACGCTTTCGTCAGTTCCGCGTGACGTTTCTTTTTGTCGGAGTAATTCATAATTTTCTATTTTTATTGTAGAAAGGTAGCGCAAACGCCGCGTTTTTGCGATTCTAAATTATTTTTGAGATCAATCTGCGGGTGTAAAGCCTATTCCAGCCCTTGGCCGCCGACGGTGATTTTATCTAAGAGAACGCTCGGTTCGCCGACTCCGACTGGAACGCATTGTCCGTCTTTGCCGCAAGTCCCAATTCCATTATCTAGCGAAAAATCGTTTCCGACCATCGAGATCTTTTTTAGAACGCTAGGGCCGTCGCCAATTAACATCGCTCCCTTTATCGGAGCGGCGATTTTTCCGTTTTCGATCAAATACGCCTCCGACGCGGAGAAAACGAACTTGCCGGACGATACGTCTACCTGCCCGTCGGCAAACGACTTCGCAAAAATTCCTTTTTTTACGCTCGCGATCATTTCTTCTCGCGAATGATTGCCGGCGAGCATAAATGTGCTGGTCATTCTTGGAATCGGCGGGCATTCGTAGCTCTCGCGGCGACCGTTGCCGGTGACTTTCGCGTTCATCAGACGGGCGTTCATTCTATCTTGCATGAATCCGACTAATTTACCGTTTTCGATTAGTATGTTGCGTTGAGAGTCCGTTCCTTCGTCGTCTATATTAATAGAACCGCGACTATTAGGGATTGCGCCGTCGTCAATAACCGTTACGTTTGCGGAAGCGATCGTCTCGCCTAGCAAATTGTGAAACGACGACGTTTTTTTGCGAATCGAGTCTCCTTCCAGTCCGTGGCCGATAGCTTCGTGCAGCAAAATACCCGTCCAGCCGTTGCCTAGAACGACCGGCATTTCTCCGGCTGGAGCCGCGATCGCCCGCAGTTTGACTTCCGCTTGTCTTAGAGCTTCGTCGACGTATTTTATTTTCGTTTCCTCAGATAGAAGCGACTCGTATCCAAAGCGGCCGCCGCCGGATTGCAGCCCGCTTTCCATGAGCCCGTTTTTTTCAACGACAACGGAGACGCTTAAACGAACTAGAGGACGAACGTCGAGCGATTTCTTGCCTTCGTCGGTTAAAATAGAAACGACTTGCCATGAACTCTCGAGGCTCGCTATGACTTGCCTGACGTTTCCGCATTTCGCGCGGGCGTAGGAGTCGATTTCTTTTAAGAATTTGATCTTGCTTTCCAATTTGACGGAATTTAGAAAATACTTGCGGTCGTATAAGTCGTTCGCGGAGGCGTTTACCTTAACGACGCGATTTCCTTCGCCGGATCTTACGACTTCCAGAGCTTTTTTCACGGATTTTACGTCGAGCGACGACGAATGCGAATAGCGGAAAACGTCGTCTTTGAAGCTTCGCAAGCCGAATCCTCTTCTAAACGCAAAGCTGGGAGTTTGAACTACGCCGTTTTCGATTCTAAGTAATTCTTCTTCTTTATATTCGACAAACAGCTCGCCCATATTTCCGTCGTAAAACGCTTCTAGAGCTGTTTTTTCAATTGCCGACAGATCGCAGATACCGTTCAAAAACGCGGCGGCTTCCGTCATTTTTACGCTTCTTCCTGTTTTTTAGACTGAACCTCCGCGATAGCCGCGTCTAATTCCATTTGCGAACAAAACCCAAGCAAAACCGGATCCCGCGGCTTTAGCTCGTTTACCTTAGCGCGAGTTCTATTGCGGATGGAAGCGACGGTCGTTTTAGTAGACGAAACCAAGGAGCAAATAGTCGCGTCGGACATCTCGGGATAATATTTTAGCAGCCAAGCGATAGCGTCCGGCCGATCTTGTCTTTTTAGAAGAGGAGTATATTTTTTCTTCGATTTTTTTATCTGCGAAGTCTCAAATTTCGGCGTTGCGAGAACTAATTCCGCCTTTGGATCGCCAGAGCATCTTTCGATCTCCTCGCGAGTCAATTGCCCCATCTCTATCGGATCGACGCCAATCATGCCGACGGAAACTTCGTTGTCCGCAAGAGCCTGAACCTCTAAAACGTGCAGCCCGCAAAATTTAGCTATCTGCTCAAAGGTAAGAGCCGTGTTTTCGACTAACCAAATCGCGGTGCCTTGAGGCATAATAGGTAGCTTCATCTCAAAAATCCATTTTTAACGTATGGCCGTTACTTTACATCGTTCGCGAGGAAAAA
The DNA here is from genome assembly GCA_031262635.1 of Holosporaceae bacterium. GTDB lineage: Bacteria > Pseudomonadota > Alphaproteobacteria > UBA3830 > UBA3830 > JAIRMQ01. Next base: position 5,516 of record JAISHN010000079.1, on the reverse strand, counting down.
GAAAGACGGCGCCTCGCGTTGCGTTGTCGTTCTGGCCAAGGACGACGAGCGGAAAAAATGCCGCCGTTTCTCGCGTCTTTTTCATAAGGCGGGCGGCTCCTAACGCATAAAAAGTCGCGGGGCGCGGTTATTTATCCGTCTATATTCACATTTTCTTAATCTTTTCATGAAACAATCGAAAATAATATCGCTTTTCGGGGAATAATGGCGACTTTGGCGAACATACTAGTTCTAGACGACGAAGAAGACACGGAGGATTTAGTCCGGCAGTATTTTCGTCATCAGATTAGCAAGGGGCTTTTTGAGTTCTCCTTTGCAAAATGCCATGAAGAGTCTCTAGACTTATTGAAACGTCAAGCTTTCGACATATTTGTGTCCGACATAAACGTCGCCGGAATGGACGGAATCAGTTTTATCGCTCAGCTGCGGCGTAAATATCCGCTGATGAGATCGGTCGTCATATCCGCCTATGGAGATATAAACACCCTGAGAGCGGCCATGCGAGGCGGCGCTCACGATTTTGTTATAAAGCCGATTGATTTCAAAGACTTCTCCGACACTTTAAATAAAACCGCCGACGTTGTAAAAAAACTAAAGCAATCCGAAGCGACGACTAAAAAACTAAGCGCCATTTCAGACGAATTAGACGTTTCAGCCAAGTTGCAGAGAAGTATGTTGCCTGGAAACGTCGTTAGAAAAGGCGGTCTGGAAATCTGGGCTGACACCGTTCCGGCGGCTGAAGTCGGAGGCGATTTTTACGATTTCTTTTGGCTTAGCGACACGAAACTCGGAGTCGTTATGGCGGACGTGTCCGGTAAAAACGTCTCGGCAGCTATGTTCGCTCTTATCGGAAAAACGTTGATTAAGTCGTTTTCAAAGAGTTATCCGTCGCCGGCGGAATGCTTTAAATACGTGAATAAATCATTGTGCGCCGAGAATGTCGCGACCATGTTCATCACGGCCATGTACGGCATATTCGATCTTGAAAAAAATGAGCTGCTCTACACAAACGCGGGACATCTGCCCGTCGTGAGTATTCGCCCGAACGCCGATCCTATATTTCTGGAATGCGATCCAGGAATGGCGTTGGGAATCTGGGAAGAAACGGCGTTTGTCGATAACGCTCATAGTTTTTCTCCTGGAGAGATGATCTTGCTATACACGGACGGGGTCACCGAAGCCGCTAATAAAGAAGGAGACGAGTATGACAAAGAACGCTTCTTGGAAGTTCTTAAAAAGAATTCGACTGCAATTCCAAAAGCTTTAACAGAAGCTTTAATCGCGTCGATTAGGGAATTTACTAAGGGAACTCCTCAATCAGACGACATTACGACGTTGTGTTTGAAATATAGATTAAGGGTAGCGCCAAATGTTAGTTAAAATTAAAAATAATATCGAAGAAATAAGCAGAATTTGCGATATAGTCCGCAATTTTTGCGTTCAAAACGGAGTGTCGGACGAAAAATATCACGACGTTGTCCTTATACTGGACGAACTTATTACAAACATTATCAGCTACGCGTATCCCGACGGAGGGGAGCGTTTTTTTGATCTAAGCTTGGAAAAAAACGACCAATATATCGTAATGAACGTTATTGACGACGGAATTCCGTTCGATCCTTCAAGCCAGGCCGATCCCGACGTTGATTCTTCTATAGAAGAACGGCAATTAGGCGGGCTTGGTATTTTCATGGTGAAACAATTATCGGAAGTTATCGAATATTCGAGAGTCGACGATCAAAATCGATTGTGTGTAAAAGTCGCGCTTTGTAACAAAAATAAGGAGGAAAATCATGGAGATTAAGATTGCCGAAGAAGACGGAATAACTGTGGTAACGCCGGTAGGCAGAGTCGACACTTCAACCTCAAAGGCTTTTGAAGACGGAGTCATGAGCGCCGTCGCTAGCGGCAAAAAATTAGCGATTCGTTTTAATGAAATCGATTATATGTCCAGCGCGGGGCTAAGAGTCGTTTTAATGGCCGGCAAGAAATTAACCGCTTCGGGAGGGGCTCTAGCTCTTATAGACATGCCGGAAAAGATATTTTCAGTCTTTCGAATAAGCGGATTCGATAAAATTTTAAAAATATTTCCAAATTTGGCCGAATCTAAAGAATTTTTTAACTAATTTAGGATTTAATTAAAGCAAAATAGAAGAAAGGAGCTACTATGGTTAGAATACCAGTGGAAGGGAAAAAGAAAGAGTTTAAAGATGGAAAAAAGAGAATTTCCATCGCGATGCAAGGCGGCGGAGCTCACGGCGCCTACACATGGGGAGTTTTGGACAGACTACTGCAAGAAAAAGACCTTATAATTGAGGGAGTATCTGGAACTAGCGCAGGCGCGATGAACGCCGTCGCCGTCGCCCAGGGAATTATTACCGGCGGAAACGAAGGCGCTCGCGAGCTTATGAAGACGTACTGGGAGAAGAACGCGGAAGGCGGTAAGGCCAGCATATTTAAGCCTGGAGTATTAGACGTTCTAATGGGAAAATATACAATGCACAATTCCCCTGGGTTCTTGTTCTTTGACTTTCTAAGCAAAATCTTGTCGCCATACCAGATGAATCCGCTTGGGACAAATCCGCTTAAGGACCTCGTCGAAGAAATGTTTGATTTTGACGTATTAAACGGAAGCGACCTTGTAAAGGTATTCTTGGCGGCTACTCACGTTTACACCGGAAAATTAAAAGTGTTTTCCAACGTAGATAAAGAGTTGTGTACGGAAGCTATGCTAGCGACGGCGTGTCTTCCTACGTTGTTTGCGGCCGTGATGGTCAAGGGCGAGTATTACTGGGACGGAGGATTCATCGGAAATCCGGTAATTTACCCGTTGATTTACGATTGCGAAACTCCAGACATCATGTTGATCAAGCTCAATCCTACTCACAGAAACAGGCTGCCTATGACGGCTTCAGAGATAGGCGACAGACTGAATGAAATCACGAACAACACCTCGATCATGAGAGAGATGCGTTCTATGCATTTCATTACGAAGCTTATCGATGAAAAGATCGTCGAGCCAGGCAAGCTAAAGAGATGTTTCGTACACATGATAGAAGACGAGGCGGTGTTCTACGATCTCGGATGGTCTTCAAAGTTGAACACTGACATGGAATTCTTGAAACATCTGTTCGACGCTGGAAGAAAGTCTGCGGATAAGTGGATAGAAAAGAATTGGGACAAAATCGGTAAAGAAACTACCGCCCCCGTCGCGGAGGAGTTTGTTTAAAATAATAAAGCGGAAGGGCGAAAAACGCGGGGAATCTTAGGGGTTCGTCGTCTTTGCGAGACGGCGAGCCCTGCGGTTCTCTAGAACGTTCCGAAAAGGACGCATTCCGGCGAAAGGATTAAACGACGTTAAAACCGAAGAGGTCGCGCGTCGTTATAGGTCGTTCAGCCGGAAACATCCTTAGGGATGACGTCAAAAAGAGAAACCAGCGCGGCGGGTTATCATTTTCGCGGCGACGGCGAAGCGATTAACGCGTTGTCGCTTTCTTCGTAGAGACGTTAGATTCTTCGCTCTAGGCTTACGGCTCTTTTATCGCCGCGATAGAAAACGCGTCCGCTTTTAGTAATGGAGGTCGATGTTTATGATAGACAGCATAATAAACGTATTTTCAATGTCGCTGGCTTTCGCGTTAATAGGATTAAACGTCTATTTATCGACTAAAGTGCTCAACATCACGGACATCACTTGCGACGCGAGCGTCGCGCTCGGCGGATGTTCTTACGGCGCTCTTGTCGTTTCAGGCATAAATCCGTTAGTCTCTTTTTTAATCGCGGTTTCCTTCGGCGTATTCGCGGGATTCATGACCGCCTCCATAGTTTCGCATATAAAGGTCGACCCTGCTTTGGCCAGTATTATCACTTTGGTCGCTATGCAGACTTTTATAACGAAACTAGCTCTAATAGAAGAACTGCAAACCTCGAAAACGTTTTTAACGTCCGTATCGGCGGCCGGAACTTTTTTACTTACTCTAGTAGTCGCGTTGGCAGTAACCTTTTTATTCTTTAGAATGCTGAATTCTGAATACGGATTAGCCATGAGAGTAAACGGAGGCGGTCAAATTATATCCGAGTCTTTAGGAATTGATTCGGCAAATATGCTTTGGATAGGACTCGGCGTCGCAAACGGATTATCAGCTCTCGCCGGAGCGTTAATAACTCAGATATCTCATTCTTTTTCCTCGATAATGGGAGACGGAGCCTTAGTGTTCGGCCTAGCCGCGGTAATAATTGGAGAAACAATCATACCGCCAAAAACCGTTAGAGCGGCCATAACAGGGTGCTTTGCCGGAGCCTTCATATACAAAACGCTAATAGGAGCCGTCATGTTCAGCGGAGCTGAAATTATCGGAGCGGAATACCACGGCATAATTATCTCGGTAGCTTTAATATTCCTAATGGCTTCGCTTAACGACAGAAAAAGATTAAGAGGTTTGCTATGATCCGGCTAGAAGATTTATTCGTAGTATTTAATCCTGGGACTTTGTTGGAAAGAGTCGCCGTGCGAGGCGTTAATTTTACCGCTCAAGACGGCGAAGTCATCTCGATACTCGGCAACAACGGCAGCGGTAGGAGCACTCTGCTAAGATTCTTAGCGGGGCATATAAAGTCGAGTTTCGGAAAGCTATGGCTCGACAAAACGGACATAACTTCTCAAACTTTAGCCGAAAGATCCGCGTTTTTTTCAGGAGTGTTTTACGATCACGATCTAACGACCGCCGGAAACCTCACAGTCCTCGAAAATCTTGCTATAGCGAGCATACATCATCAGGAAAGAAGCCTCATAGAGCCTGCGATTCCAGACGGCCTGAGAGAAGCTCTTATAAAGCAGCTTCGAGACCTAAACTTTATGGAAATGGAGGATCTTGTCGACGAAAAAGCCGTCAATATATCCAAAACTTACAGACAAGTTTTAGGCTTGATGATCGCTGTCATTAAAGGCGCACAAGTATTGTTAATAGACGAACACTCCACAGGATTGGACAAAGAATCGTCTAGAGCTTTGCTTGCAACTACCGAAAAAATTATCCGATCTAAAAAAATAACGACGATTATGGTCGTCAGCGATCCTAAATTCGCCATTGAAGCGTCCGATAGAATAATCGTTCTCAACGGCGGACAAGTAGCGTTAAATCTTGGCGGCGAAGAGAAAAAGAATATAAAACTCGAAGACCTTTTCGCTTCGTTTAACATACCGCCGCAGGTAAAAGACATAAAACTACCCGTTCCGCAGAACTAGCCCCGCGGAGGATTGGCTTGTAAGACTATAGAAACAGGGATTTTTCATTTGGTTCCAGCCTTGCTCTCCTCGCAGCTGTAAAAGTCAAATAATTCGTAATCCCAATAATGGATTAGAAAGGCTTGAGATATCAATGAAAAGCGGCTAAAGCGTCAAAGATCTATACAAGGACTTTAGCCATGAAAAAAGGTATCGCAGAACTATTTGGCGATTGCATAAAGAAGAGCCAGATTGAGGAGCATTGCAAAATCAAAAATACAACCAGAACTCC
>JAISHN010000021.1 GCA_031262635.1 Holosporaceae bacterium | reverse complement strand
ATTGCTTTGCAAAAATCGTCTATTAAACAGAATAGTTCCGCGATATCTTTTTTCATGGCTAAAGTCCTCGTGTAAGTCTTTGACGCTTTAGCCGCTTTTCATTGATATCTCAAGCCTTTTAATCCATTATTGGGGTTTTTTATAACCTAAAGTTCCCGCAAGACGACGAACTTGCGAGCGGAATCTCGCGTCGTTTTCTCTCGCGCTTATCCAGCGTTCCATTTCTTCTAGCTTCGTTTCTTCCTCAAGTATTCCCTGCCTATCGCTTTCAAATATTCTGGGCGAAGAATTTGCGCTCCTATGATGACGAAAGGGGGAATGTTGCTTTTTCGTCGTCCCTTTCCGTCATCCTGAGCGCAGCGAAGGATCCAGACGGCGAAGACGTGGGAAAAATCGCCTGGATCCTTCGTCAGGCAAGCCCTCCTCTAGGATGACGGAGAGGGAACCTAGTCCTTTATTCCGGTTAGAAAGAAAAATACTCGGAAAATCTCGCTATAATGCTTTCGCCGAAGGCTTGGATATTTTGAGCGTCGCGCGCGCGTAGAACTTCGTTCCAACTTCTAAAAATATCGCCGTTTGTCCCTTGTAATTCTTCTGCGGTTATTTCGCCTATAGCTTTTTCGACGTTTGTCATATAACTCGGATCAGGTTCGACAAAGCCCGTTCCAAAAATCTTAGGAAGAAAGCATAACTCCGCAACTTCACCTTCGTCTTTTGAAATTTTTTCAGTTTTCCCCTGAGTATACGCGTCTAGGAATTTTGTTATCAAAGACGCGGCGCCGTCGGAAAATCTGTTTTTCATAGCGTGGAATACCAATTCGCTAAAAAAAGAAGCGAAAGCGCCGCGATCTCCGCTCGCGTCAGGATCGTCCCAATCTATAATTGAAATCATTGTATTTTGAGGATTATAAAACCAATTCCCAGATGTAAAATCGTTATGCTCAATTTCATGCTCGCGTAGATATCTTAAGGCTCGCCCCATACGGTCGACAAATTCTTCATGAGCGATATGATCGCCCCATTCAAAACGCAGTATTTCTTTTCCATTAATTCCTTCGGCAAATGGCTGAGCCGTAAGAGCGATAGGGTCTTCTTTTCGTCCCAAACTTCTCCGGCCGCTAGGCAGCGTCTCTAATAACAAAGGATCGGAAATTTTAAAAACGCTCTCGCTATCGTGGCGCTTGACGTATTCCGCTCCAACAAGATGCAGATATAGCAAATGCGACTCTTGCATAAACTTATTTTTCCCTTGCATAAGCTTATTCCTACGAACATCGCCTCTTATCTGCGTCGCGGTCATTTCTTTTAAAATAAAACGTCTTCCATCCGGCAGTCGTATAACTTTCAGATCTTTTCTTCTAGCCGTAAGCGGATTTTCGAGCGTTGTCTCGGCTGTATTGTCAGGGTGATCGAGCCTCCATATCGCGTTTCCAAAATCTATTGGCTTCGTTTTCTTTTTTGTAGAAGCATGATCTTCAACTATCTTTGTTGGCAGCCCAGCAGCATATCGTAAACTCGCCGCTCTCGCTCTATTAGTATTAGCAGTATTTCCAACCTTCCATACAATAGAACTTGAACCGCAGACGGCAGGGCTGTTTTCAATAAACGCGAGAGACGCAAAACAAATAACGAGAACTTGCAAACTGTGTTTATTTTTCATTATATCTCCAAATAATTTTCACAAATATATAGTGTTATTTAAATTATTCGTCAATAATTTTTATTATATTAAATGAAAAATTATTACATTGACGCGATCGTTAAGAACGCATTATTTTTTACTGATAGAACCGCGCGAGACGCGTTTTCTGTTGTCTGCGTTTTACTGCCATTATATATATAAGTATGATAACGATATGTTTTTGTATCGTTGAAAAATAATTTTACTGGAGGCAAACATGAACGTCTTTGTTACCGGAACGGACACGGACGTTGGAAAAACCGCGATTTCAGCGTGGATATGTCTGCATACGAACGCCGATTACTGGAAACCTATACAGACCGGCGACGATTCGGATAAAAGCGTCGTCGCGCAAATCTCTCCGCATACAAAGATTCTGCCGGAAGCTTATAAACTAGCCGCGCCTCTGTCCGCTTACGACTCGGCGAAGTTGGAAAATACGAAAATCGACGTAAACGCGTTCGACAGAAATCTCGAAAACACTGTCGTCGAAGGAGCCGGCGGAGCGCTCGTTCCAATCGCGGACGATTTTTTCACGGCCGATCTTGCGAAAGTTTGTCGCGCGAAGGCGTTGATCGTCGCGAGATCAAAATTGGGATTCGTCAACCATATTTTAATGACGGCGGAAGTTTTGAGGGCTAGAAAAATCGATATTTTAGGAATAGTAATAAACGGCCAAACGGAAGATTACTTGAAGGAAACCGTCGAAAAATTTTCGAGACTAAAAATACTCGCAGTTATTCCGTTCAGCGACGATTTGGCGACGACTTTGCGGAGTCAAAAACTTCCGGCGGAGTTACTATTCTGAAGAAAGAAGAGGCGTTAAATGAAAAATATATGGAGGCCTTTCACTCAAGAAAAAACGACTCCTCCTTCGATAAAAATAGTTAAAGGGGAAGGCGCGTATCTGATTGCGGAAAACGGCGATAGATATCTCGATATGGTTTCCAGCTGGTGGACTAATCTGCATGGGCACGCGAATCCAGAAATAGCCGAAGCGATCGGCGTTCAAGCGAAAACGCTGGAGCAGGCGATTTTTACAAGATTTACTCACGATCCGGCGGAAAAATTGGTCGAAGATTTAAAACGGGTCGTTCCGCCGAGCCTAAGCCGGTATTTCTTCTCCGACAACGGATCAACCTCCGTGGAAGTCGCCTTAAAAATGGCGTATCAGTACTTCAAAAACATCGGCGTGAAAAATAGAGACATTTTTCTCTCGCTAGACGGCGGATATCACGGCGACACTTTTGGCGCCATGAGCGTCGCGGGAGCGAATTCAATATACCATTTCGCTTTCCGCGATCTGTTTTTCAAAACGATAACGGTCGACGTTCCAGAGTATTGCGAAGGCGTCGAATCCATTGATGAAAAAGAGGATGAGATAGTCCGCAAATTAGATAAGACGCTGGACGAAGTCGGCGACAGAATTTGCGCGTTTATAGCCGAGCCTCTTTTACAAGGATCGGTCGGCATGCGAGTCTATCGTCCGCAATTTTTGGAAAGAATCGTAAACAAAGTCCGAGAACGCGGGATATTGGTAATTTTTGACGAAGTTATGACGGGATTCTATAGAACTGGAAAAATGTTCGCTATGGATCGTACAAAAGTGACGCCGGACGTTATTTGCATATCGAAAACTTTGACCGGCGGATTTCTGCCGCTCGCGTTGACCGTCGTTACCGAACAAATTTACGACGCGTTTTTATCCGACGATAAAAGCAAGACGTTCTATCACGGACATTCGTATGCGGGCAATCCGATCGCCTGCGCGGCCGCGCGCAAATCTTTAGAAATTCTCTTGCGAAAAGAAACTCTCGATCGAATCGCGGCGATTTCGAACTATCACAAGAACCGCAAGATCAAAAACGTCGTAAAAAGAAGAAATCTAGGAGTTATAACGGCGTTTGACGCGGAATCGGAAAAAAAAGCGAATTCTATAGTCGAACGAGCGCGCCGCGAGGGAATTTTCCTGAGACCTCTTGGAAAAACGATATACATTCTTCCGCCTTATTGCGTTGGCGACGAAGACTTGGAGCGAACCTACGCCGCGATCGAGAAAGCGACGAATTTGTAAAGAAGAATGATTATTTGCTCGCGCAATTCGCGTCGACGCAGAGACGAAACATAGCCATTTATGCGTAGTTTGAATATATCGCAAGAAAATATTGCCTTAAGTTAATCAAATATTAGTATTAATGTGAAATAATTGCCGTATGCGTAACGTTTTATTTTATCTTATAGTCGCATTATTTATAGGAACCGCAACCGGCGACTTCTTTAACGCGGCTTACGCGGAGGACGAGGACGAGAGCGAAGACGCTGAAGACGAACAAGCGGACGAAGATTCTAACGCCGACTCCGAAAACGAAGACGACTCTGCGGAAGAAGAAAGGAGTCCCAAGGACACGCAAAATCACGTTCGATCGATCGTCGACAGCCTTTTAAAAATAAACAAACACGTCAATTCCGCCGCGAGCGCTTCCAAGAATAAAGCGTCGAGCGAAGAAGGAGAAGACGTTGACGAGCAAATAATAAAACTAAAGGAAGATATCGCCGCCCTAAACAAGAATCTCGACAAATATTACGCCAAAAATAAGGACGACGCGAAAAAAGCGATTAAGAAAAAAGAAACGAAAAAGAAAAGCGGAAACCGTCCGAAACGCCGCGCCTGCGGGAGAAATAATTCTAGAAAAATTTACACGGTTAAAAACATCCGACTGTCGCCAAACGCTACTAACAAGTATTTGAGAGCTATACGGAATTCTACGAGGCCTTCGAAATCTTACGCGTCGTCCGCGAAGAAACCGTTTAAATCGTCGCCGAGAAAAGAAAAAGCTACGGCGAAATACAAGATAAAATCTTGGGGCGACGGCGAACAAGCCGTAACGACAGGTAAATTCACAACCAAAACCGACGCTTATTTAAAAAGCAAATCTTCATGCTCGTTTTTTTCGGGATGCTCGAGCGCCTGATGTTTTTACAAAGCAAAGGATAATGTAAGATCAAGGTCTGCCTGACCTTACGCTTTCTTTCCGCGTCATCCTAGAGGCTGCTTGCAGCCGAAGGATTCACATGATTTTATGCGCCTTCGCCGTCTGGATCCTTCGCTTCGCTCAGGATGACGGAAAAAACGAGACTCGCAGCGAGTTGTAGGGGCGAATATTATTCCCCCTTACGACGTCGCCAGAACGCCCATTCTTTCATAGTCTTCCGCGGAGATTTCCTCCGCTCGAGCGTTTGGGGAATATCCGAGATCGGATAAAATTCTTTCAGGATCTTGGAAAAATTTTGATAGCGACTTGACGACGGTTTTTCGGCGGTTAGCGAAAGCGGCCGTCAGCAAATCGGAAAACGCGTTGAAATCGCAGATCGCACGATCGGTTTTTGGGATAAGTTTTACGACGGTCGATCGAACTTTTGGCGGCGGGAAAAAGCTGCCAGGCTCGACGTCGAACGCCTTCGCGACGGTCGCGTTACATTGAGTTAAAACCGACAGTCTTCCGTAGGCCTTTGTCGACGGACTGGCGTAAAGCCTGTCGGCGACTTCTTTTTGAAACATAAGTACAAATTGTTCGTAAGCGTCGGAATTTCTTAGCCATTTTACCAACAATTGAGCGGAGATATTGTACGGCAGATTAGAGATAATCGCGTTTGGAGCGAGAGCTTTAAAATCGACTTTTAAAGCGTCTTCTTCGATTACCTCCAGCTTTCCGTCAAACGTCGAAGACAGGCTTCTCCAAACGGCGCTCCAATGAGGATCGAACTCGACGACGAAGAGCTTTTTCACGCCGCGTTTCAAAATTTCGAGAGTCAATCCGCCGGGTCCAGGCCCTACTTCCGCGACCGTTTTGCCGGCGAGATCGCCGGCGACGGAAATAATTCTTCGATTGATTTTTTCGTCGAATAAAAAATTCTGCCCAAATTTTTTTTCGATTTTAGACGGGAATGCGTCAAAGATTTTTTTCGGCGAGAGGTCGAGGAGGTTAATATGTTCCGTCATTGCAAGGAGGCCGCAGCCTTACGCGACAATCCGGTATTACGACTGGCCGCATTCCTAACGCGCTTCGTCGCTTCGCTTCTCGCAACGAGATAAAAGAGAACGCGAAAATTTCTTATTCCCTGCAATGACGATAAAAACTCAATCATGCTCTAATTGCTAAAATCAAACCCCGTTCCGTATTTTTCGTTGACGGCGATAACGGCTCTTTTACCCAAATCTCGCGTCTCTCTATCCGCAAAAACGCTCAGACGCTCGTTCGTCTTCTGCGCCATAACTTCCTCGCGGGTCAATTCCGGTATCTTTTGCGTTTTTCTATCCAATACGCAGATTACAATAAGACCGTTCGGCGTAACGATCGGATTTCCAATGCCGCCGGCCTGCAGCGACGATAGCGCGGTTCGAAATTCCGGCGCCATGCTTTCCAGATTGACGCTCGCGGAATCGGAAACCCCGCAAAAGCCCGATTCTTTAGCTTTAGCCATGAATTCATGACAACTGCGAGAGCTTTTTTTCAGCTCGAGCGCAAAATCTCTTAGCTGATCGACTTCTTCTTTTGGAGGATTAGGCCCTCTGAAAGGAATTACGACCTGAGCGATTTTTAGAGTCGTAAACGAACTCAAGCCCGCTTCTTTTTTGTCCTGCAAAAATAATATCGCGTATCCGCGGCTGGTTCTTACGATCGCGCGTTTTCCGATCTGCATTTTTCCAAGAGCGGAATTTTCTTCGGACGAAAGCTGTCCTTGAAACACCCAGCCCATCTCTCCGCCTTTGCTCGCCTCGGGACTTTGGGAAAACTGCCTCGCAAGGTTGCCAAAATCGGCTCCTCTTTCAAGCATGTGATACAAGTTGTTGACGCGAGCCAGAACTTCGCTTTCATTTTTCGGATCGCTTACGGGGAAGAACATTCTGCGAACGTAATAAGATTCCTGATCGCGTTTTTCCTTTATTTCCGCCATAGTTCTATTCATTTCTGATTGAGAAATGTTGATGAATTTCCCGAAACGAGCGTTTACGTAGGCGATCCACGAAAGATTGATTTGAATCTGCTTTAACAAAACGTCTTTGTTTATTTTTTTATTTTTCAATAGGTTGCAGAATTCGTCATGAGTCATGCCGTTGCGTTTTGCGATGTCGTCGAACGACGCTTTTACAGCTTCTTCGCTAATCCAGCCGCCTTTAGGAGAGTATTTGCTCGCGCATTGCCATTTTAGCTTTTCCGCGATCATTTCTTTTAAGACTTCGCGTAAGATTCGCGACTTAAGCTCGGAAGCGACTTCCCCTCCGCTCGAAAACAGAGTCAAACGCAAGCGTTCTTCCAAATCGCTAGCGGTGATTATGTCGTCGTTTACGACCGCGACTATCCCGTCGTACTCCTGCGCCTGTTTATTGTCGGAATCGCAGACGGAACAAGGGGATAAAACAAATGAACACGCGACGAGACCCGTGTAAAAGATCTTCTTCAAGGGAATCTCCAACTTCAGTAAAAACTCGAATGAGGATACTATGAAAACCAACTGAAATCAAACGGAAGATTGGGGGGGGGCCGCATTGTTTGACGCGATCCAATCCCCAGTTAGGAACACAAGTTACTCGACTGCTGGTTGTAGTAGCCACGTGAGTGTGTTGAGATAGTTAGCCGTAGCATGGGGAGGGAGTTTTGCAGCTAGTGTGTTTAAGTCAGATTGTTTTATGTAGCCAGTAGTCGCGTCACGAGGTGGACTTATTCCATCAGCTATCCAGTCCGCTACGACATCATTGAACGCGTCGTTTGGGATCTTTCCCCAGCGACGCCAGTCTTTTTGTAGAAGTACGGTAAGCCCAGGATATTCGTTCAATAGAGATGTAATTAATTTTTTGGTCAACATTTTCTGGTTTTCAAGAAATGCACCTTTGTTTGAGTTTAGTAGTGTCACTATGATACTGCACTCGTTACCAATTGTTCCGCACGGGGAGTTGTCATATAGTTCTCCTGGTCCCAGTGTAAATGCCACTGATAATGGATCAACGAATCGAGTTACGTGTGTTCTGCCAACTATGTAATGAGCTGATGTCCCATTTGCGAGGTAAACAGCAGCTAATTCTCGCATATGTATTTCATCGTTCAAATAATCACAATTAGATTCCATCTTCCCTTTATAAGTCGGATCTGTGTCTATATGTTGTTGTATGTCTGTGAATTGTCCCTTCAATTTTTCGAGCAGCAGCAGAGCTTTGGTTGTATTCACATCTTCAATTTTGGTTCTACGGGTCTGATCTCCCATTATGTCCTCAAAGTCGGACCTTTCTACTAGTGCTTTAAGTATATCATTCGTTTCCATCATTTTTTTAAAGATCGGAACATTTTTAGCCACTTGTTCGTAAGTAGAATAAGTTCCTAGCTGCGTAACGTCGTCGTCTTCCGTTTCCAAACAAGAGCAACATACAGTTATTACCATAGGGCTAGCACGACTTCGGTCTTTCTCTGTGCGGGACTCTAACCAGAAACGTCCCGTGTAACCTGCTCCTGGGATTGTTGCTGGCTTCCGCCCGCCCGCAAACCATTCTCTGATTTTTATTATCATCCAGTCTCTATCTTTCCTGCTTGTAACCCTTCCTGGTTCTGTGAGCTGCTGGGCTAACTTACGATCTGCAATCTCAAAACCATCTTTGAATTTCAAAATTGACGTTTCCGCTCCAACAAGAGGGGGAGCGATAGCAAACAAAATTACATAGATTATCGGCATCAATTTTTTCATAAAAATTACTCCTACTTCAAAACAAGTGTCTAAATTAATTTTTTGACTTTAGTTGCTCCTCTTAATTCTAAAAAACCTTAATCCGACATTCTTAGTTTACATTGTAATTCAAAAAAAAACCCAAAACAACTTTTATTTTGAGAATTTAGAATTTAATGATATCTTATAAATTTTTTTAAATTCTCCTATAGACAGTATTTTTTCTGGATTCTCGCCTCGTTGTGTTTGCAAAAAATGACAAGAAAAAGCGGGGCTAATAATATGAAAAGCATTAGTAAGACGACCACCATTTTTTCGTCATCCTAGAGGAGGGCATAGCCCGACGAAGGATCCATGCGCTTTCCCAGTGCACTCGCCGCCTGGATCCTTCGCTTCGCTCAGGATGACGGAAAAAACGAGACTCGCGGCGAGTTGTAGGGGCGAATAATATTCGCCCCTTCGCGTCGACGCGGAGATAAAACGTTGTCATTTCCCTTTTTACGTCATTGCGAGGAGGACGGAGTCCGACGCGGCAATCTAGTGACGAACAGCCGCTTTTTTCCTAGATTGCTTCGTCGCTTCGCTTCTCGCAATGACGTAAATGAGAGGAAGTATCTTAATTCCCCTTTCGCGTCAATCTTCTCCCGCGAGGGGAGAGGGAGCATAGCCTCAAACTCGCGGCATGGTCTAACAAAGGCGAATAATCATTCGTCCATACAAGACGCCCTGCATTCCTCTTCTTGCGTCATTCTAGCAAAGCAGGCGCTCGATTTTTTTAGAATTCCCAAGAACTCTATAATTCCTGCCAGAAATCCTTTACTTTTGAAAAGAAGCTCTCGGATTTTGGGCTGCTGCGGCGGTCTTGATCGAATTCTCGCAGCAATTCTTTCTGGCGGTCGGTCAAATTCGTCGGCGTTTCGACTATTATGCGCGCCATCATATCGCCTCGCGACGAGCTCCTGACTAGCGACATGCCTCTGCCTCGTAGTTTGAGAATCTGTCCCGACTGAGCGCCCGCGGGAATTTTTAGAGAGACTTTTTTGCCTTCTATGGTTGGAACGTCGACTTCTCCGCCTAACGTCGCCGTAACGAATGAAATCGGAATATCGCAGTATATCGAGCTTCCCTCTCTGACGAATAATTTATGAGGCTTAATTGCGACAATAATATAGAGATCGCCCGATCGCCCGCCTCGAAGACCGGCTTCGCCTTCGCCGGCGAGTCTGATTTTCGCTCCATTTTCAATACCGGCTGGGATAGAAACTTTAATGGTTCTAGGCTTGCTGAGCCTTCCGGCTCCGTTGCAGACTTTACACGATTTTTCGATTATGTGCCCTGTGCCGTTGCAGGCCGCGCAGGTTCTCTCTACGGTGAAAAAGCCTTGAGTGAAACGAGTTCGTCCCGTCCCGCGACAATGCGGGCACGTTCTTGGAGCCGTTCCGCCTTCGGAGCCGGTTCCTTTGCAAGCGTCGCATTTTACGTTAGTTCGGATCGATAATTCGATGTCCTTGCCGCGAAACGCTTCTTCCAGCGTGATCGACGCTTCGTAACGCAGGCTTTCGCCTCGCATCTCCGCGCGTTCGCCTTTGGCCGCCGAACTCATTCCGTCTCCGAAAAAGCTGTCGAATATGTCCGAGAATGGAGAGCCGCCTCCGCCAAAATCAAAATGAAATTCCTGTGAGGAGAATCCGCCAGGGTTAAAGCCTCCTCTGTTAGCTCCGCCTCCTCCGTTTGACGACGCGTTTTTATAAGCGTCGTGGCCGAATCTGTCGTAAGCGGCCTTTTTCTGCGGATCTTTCAGAGTTTCATAGGCTTCGTTAATAGATTTAAATTTCGCTTCCGCGGTTTTATCTCCCTTATTTCTGTCGGGATGATATTTCATAGCCATTTGTCTATAGGCTTTTTTGATATCCGCGTCGCTAGCCGATCTTGAAACGCCTAAAGTTTCATAATAATCCATAATTCCACTCTAATTTCCGTAAAAAGGAGCGCCTAAACGCTCCCTAAAGAATAGGCGATCACTCTTTTTCTTTAAAATCCGCGTCGACGACATTTTCGTCTTTAGGCTGGTCGCCGTCTGCGGATTGTTGTTGCTCCTGCTGAGCCGCTCTGTGTATCGCCTCTCCGGCTTTCGACATAGCGCTCGTTAGTTTCGACGCGGCTTGTTTGATCTCGTCGATATTCTCGCTCTCCAATACCTTCTTAGTATCTTCTATAGCGGAGTTTATCTCAGATTTAACGTCTTCCGCTATCTTATCGCCGTTTTCTGACAATAGCTTTTCGGCTCCGTTAATCATGCTTTGAGCCATATTTCGCTCTTCGATCAGCTCTTTACGCTTTTTATCTTCCTCGGCGTGCAGTTCCGCGTCTTTGACCATTTGCTTGATCTCGTCGTCGCTCAACCCGCCGGACGCCTTAATGCTGATCGCTTGCTCTTTGCCCGTCGCCTTATCTTTCGCGGATACGTGCACGATGCCGTTCGCGTCGATGTCGAAGGTTACTTCAATCTGCGGCGCGCCGCGAGGAGCCGGAGGAATACCAGTCAAATCGAACTGCCCAAGCATTTTATTATGCGCGGCGATATCGCGCTCTCCCTGAAACACGCGTATCGTGACGGCGGTTTGATTGTCCTCGGCCGTTGAGAAAACCTGACTCTTTTTCGTCGGAATCGTTGTGTTTCTATCGATCAAACGAGTGAAAACCCCGCCTAACGTCTCGATTCCGAGCGACAACGGCGTAACGTCCAACAGAAGAACGTCCTTTACGTCGCCTTTTAAGACTCCGCCCTGTATAGCCGCTCCGACCGCGACAACCTCGTCTGGGTTGACTCCTTTATGAGGCTCTTTCCCGAAGAAGGCTTTAACGCGTTCGACGACTTTCGGCATACGAGTCATACCTCCGACCAAAACAACCTCGCTGATCTCATTTGCCGAAACCCCCGCGTCTTTCAAAGCTTTCTTACAAGGTTCGATCGTTTTTTCAATCAGATCGTCGACCAGGGCTTCGAGTTTTGCTCTCGTTAGTTTTATCGTTAAGTGCTTTGGTCCCGAAGCGTCCGCAGTTATGAACGGGAGATTGATTTCGGTCTCCATAGCGGTCGACAGCTCGATTTTCGCCTTTTCAGCCGCTTCTTTTAATCTTTGAAGAGCCATGCTGTCGTTTCTTAAGTCGATACCGTGTTCCTTTTTAAACTCGTCCGCCAAGTAATCGACGATTCTCTTATCGAAGTCCTCTCCTCCGAGGAATGTGTCGCCGTTTGTGGCTTTTACCTCGAAGACTCCGTCGCCGATTTCGAGAATAGATACATCGAACGTTCCTCCTCCAAGGTCGTAAACCGCGATCAAACCGGAATTCTTTTTATCAAGCCCATAGGCTAACGCCGCGGCCGTCGGTTCGTTTATTATTCTGAGCACGTCCAGGCCGGCGATTTTCCCCGCGTCTCGCGTCGCCTGTCTTTGGGCGTCGTTGAAGTACGCCGGCACTGTGATTACGGCTTCGGTCACTTTTTGGCCGAGATAACGTTCCGCCGTTTCTTTCATTTTTTGGAGAATAAACGCGCTTATCTGACTCGGGCTGTATTTTGTTTCTCTGGAAGTAACCCACGCGTCGCCGTTATTCGCGGATACGATATCGTAAGCCGGTCTATAATTTTTTAAATACGCGTCGTCGCTCCTTCTACCGATCAGCCTTTTGATCGCGTAAAAAGTATTTTTAGAGTTTGTAACGGCTTGTCTTTTTGCCGCTTGGCCGACTAATTTCTCGCCTTTATCCGTAAATGCGAGGACTGATGGAGTAGTTCTAACTCCCTCCGCATTTTCAATGACTTTTGGGCTTCCGCCCTCCATTATGGCTACGCAAGAATTTGTCGTGCCTAGATCAATACCAATAACTTTACTCATAACAATCCCCTTTCATAGGCAAATTTAAATCGCAAAACCCTTTAAGGCGCTCTGCTAAACACGGGATGGAACCCCTTAATGGGCATTCTATCCAGATCAACGATACCATTACCGCTAACGATACGATGCTAACGCTGGAAAAATAAGTTGTCAAGCGATTTTTTTAGAATTTTAATTTACTATGTCGTTCAAGCATTTTTCGGTCGTTAAAGCGGGTTTTGCTTCTTTTTTAAAAATCTTTCGTAGAAAAACATATATTGCTGAACGATTCCGGCGTATCCTTGGAAGCGGGATATATCGAAACTGCCGCCGTATCGCTCGTCGACGACGCGTTTGATCCAAACATCGACGGGAAACGCTTCAATCTTATGCAGACCAAAAAGCGCGACGCAGTTCGCGACCTTGTCTCCCACGCCGTCAAAACGTTTTAGGTATTCTATCGCGTCCGAATAATTCGCCAATTTTAATTTGTCTAGATTTAATTCTTCATTTACGACCGCGCGCGAAACATTTTGCACGTACCGCGCTCGATATCCTAATCCCAAGGCCTGAAAATCGCGTTCGGAATATCGCGTGAGAACGTCGGCCGGCGGAAATCGGTCTCCATACGGCTCGCAGAGTCTCGCGACGGTATTTTTGATGCGAGGAATATTGTTCCTCTGCGATATTATAAACGTAGCGAGAACTTCCCAAAGATCTTGCTTGAGTATTCTTATCCCGTATCCATAATCGACCGCCGCGGTTAAATACGGATCGTTCGCCGACCTGACGAGCTCTTTTATCCTACCGTAATCCCTTCGCATGTCGAAGTAATCAAGCCAGATTTTGTCGTACTCTTCTCTCGAACATTCAAAAACATAGTCGCGTTCGCTTTCTCGACGAATTGTCAGCGATCTGCCGAACGCCGCCGCCCGCCAGGTTCCAGGCGACGTTTGATTAATCCTGAAACACTGACCGGAATCGGCTATTTGCTCTATATTAAAATCTAAAGAATAAATTTTGATCATCTAAGCCTTATTAGGTTGCGTTAGGAAAAATTTTGTTCGTCGTCTCCTTTCCGGCATCCTGAGCGCAGCGAAGGATCCAGACGGAGAGTACGTTGGAAAAGCGTATGGATCCTTCGTCGGGCAAGCCCTCCTCTAGGATGACGGAGAAGGAAGAAACTTCGCGGCTTCGCACGCCTAGCAATGACTTACTGCGGAGTATAAATCTCTTGTTTCAACAAAAATAGCCTCATACTGCTCATCGCATTTTTCCTGACGAAACCTAATAACTTAGCGCTCTGCAGCGAATTAGAAAAGAAGCTATCGAACGATCGAGATTAACGCTGCGCGGCGTTTGCTCCGTTAATCGATCATCTCAAGGATCTTCCGCAAATGCCAATCGGCGACGGAGAAAGTTTCGATTTTCTCGCAAGCGGCGATTTTTTCTTTAGAGCTTATCGTATCGCCGACGTAGAGCTTGCTGAAGCGCGATTCGTTTATTCTGCCGATAGCTTTTTTGGACAAAACCGGATGAGTAACGTAGGCTGTTACTTCTTTCGCTCCTTGTTCGGCGAGTTTTGCGGCCACGTTGCATAAAGTGCCGGCGGAGTCGACGATATCGTCGAGGATCACGCAGATTTTCCCTTTAACCTCGGAGCCAATTATCGATAAAATTTTGCTTTCATTAGCCGCCGGCCGACATTTCATTGCCACGGCGTAATCCGCGTTTAGTTTATTCGCGATGGATATGACGGATTTTGCGTTTCCTGTGTCCGGCGAGATCAACACAACGTCGCTCGGATTATATTTTTCTTTAATCTTCTCCAGAAGCAACTCGTCCGCGCTGAAATTCACGCTTGGAACGCTAAAGAAACCCAGCGTTTGCGGAGCGTGTAAATTTATTAAAAAAAGTCTCTTTACGTAGTCTCGCGACAAAAACGAGGCGATCGTTTTTGAAGAGAAGGATTCCGCGGGCGTTTCGACTCTATCTTGTCTCGAATAGCCTAAGTAAGTTACGAGCAAATAAATTTCCTCAGCCGCGCAAGCTCTTACGGTATCCATAGCGAACGCCAACTCCATAAAAGCGTCGTTTACCGCGCCGGAAATCGATTGAATGATTAGAACTTTTTGGCCTTGTAATTTTTTCCCGTCGTTAATTTTAACGAGAAGCTCGCCGTCTTCAAAATTCGAAGCGGTCGTATAAAAAATATCGGATTTTTCAACGTTGGTTAAATTAGACGCGAATTCGCAGGCGTTTCTGCAGACTAATATTTTCATAAATTATTCTCTCGTAAACTAGGAAAAAATTATCATACGCAAACGCTCGACGCAACGGCGACCGCGAGCGATTTTATTTGTCGGGAGCTTTTTTATTTTGGGCGAAGAACTCCGACGTTTTTATTCCCAAAAACATGGCGACGTACAACGAGATCGGAAAGAAGAAGTATTTCAATCGTAGGACGCAGCCTAGCCTGTTAGCGTCTAATCCCAACGTCGCGCTAAGCCAATAGACGGCCTTCATTAACGCCGTTACAAAAAACAGTGCGAGTATTTTTTGCGTCCATCTTTTGGGAACTATGTTTTTGAAAAATTTCATTCCCGCAAGGACGCCGGCAAAAAAGTAAATCCCGACCCAGGTATTCCAATCTATTTCGTAAAAAACATATAAAAGACAAATGATTATAAGCGTAAAAGATATTGCGAAAAGAGCGGCGATTTTTTCTCCAAATTTTTTTTCGACAAGAATATACGCAGCGATTTCTATGATAGCGCACGCGGCTCCCGCGAATATCGCAGACCATTCGTGAAAACCAAAATGAACCATCGAAGACGCGCAGCAAATCAAAAGAGCGGCGAGCGCCGCTTTCACTTTGTAATCTTTCGCTTTATAAAGAAAATATCCGTAAAAAATTACTTCCATATGCGTATGTCCGCTCGGAAAAGCGTATCTCGCCCCAAAAGGCGAAGCCGCCGCGATATGCGGAGGCAACGGTATGTGAAAGATATTTTTCAACAGATTGTTAAAAATTATAGCAAACGCAAGAAAACACGCCGCTTTTTCAACGTCCTCGCGTTTGCCGAATAAAATCCCTAGAACAATGATTGGAACAATAAAACTAACTTGCCCAAATTTTAGAAAGAAGTTCGCCGCCTCGTCTATTGCGTTCATCGTATTCTCTAAACCTCGTTTTCAGACGGCCAACGACGCTCCCTAACCAGAACTTCAAACTGCTTTTTCGCTTTTTTCATATTTAGAGGAGGAAGTTTTTGCGTTTTCGCGCGCGTATATTCTACGCCGACGTACTCGATTCCCAGATCCTTGGCCGCTTTCCCTACTAATTCCACGTTATTTAATGAATTATCGATAAAGATAATCTTCTTGAACTTATATTGAGGAATTTTTGCGAAAAACGCCTTAAGGACGTCCCCCTTAGCCGCGTTTCTACTTAATAACATTCCATTTTCAAAAATAGGAAGATCTTTTTCTTGGCGAGCGTTTGCCCCTGTAAAATTGGAGAATATTATTTTATTTAGCGTAGGCCAGGATTTTTTAAAATCAATTCCAAATTTGGACAACATCTTGTATCGATGTTCCGACGTGGATTTTACTATCTTCGGATCTTTAACTCCGCCGCAAGCCGAAAGCAAAAGCGTTTTTACGCCTCTGGATTGCAGAACCATGATAAGCCTCGGCCATTCTTTACTCAGCAATTCTCTCTTTGCGTCGTTCCATAATATGCTTTTATAAAAAACAATCTCTTCCTTTTTTGATTTTTCCGTTTTCGACTCTTTTATATAATCGCTTATCAAGATTTTTTTTCTGTTAGGATGCTTCAGAATATTATCGCAAAACTCTACCAATACCGCGTCGCAATCGAAAGCGACTAAAGTCTCGTTATCCGCCTGCGCGAACTCCGCCTCGATATCATCTATTTTGTCCGTGGAGATTATTTTTGATTCGCAATAGAAAAAGGATGCAAAAAGCAACAAAACGCAAATTTTACGCGCGAGTTTCATTATAATCTCCTAGTATTTTTGTATTTCCTCGTCCGAAACCCAACGGCGCTCTTTACACAAAATTTCGCCTTGTTTTTTGGCCTTTTCTTCATCTAAAGGAGGAAACTTTTTCGTACTTGCGTAAACATATTCTATACAAACGCTCTTGATTCCCAAATCGTCCGCCGCTTTTTGGACTGACTCTATCATATTCTGATGATCGTCGATAAAGATAATTTTCTTAAATTTATATTGAGGGATTTTTGCGAGAAAAGCTTTAAGAACGTCGCCTTTTTGCTCGTTAGCGCTCAATAACATCCCATTTTCGAAAACAGGGTATCCTTTCCATACGCGATCTTTTCTTAATCCAAAATCAGAAAAGACTATCTTCTTGAAACCAAGCCAAGATTTTTTAAAGTCTATCCCAAACTTTAGCAACTCGTCGTATCGCCATTCCGACGTAGATTTTATGACTCCCCAACCTCCTGTTCCGCAAGCGGAAAGCAAGACGACTTTTATGCCTCTAGATTGCAACGCTTTAATAAGCTCCGGCCACTCTTTATTCAGAAGCTCTTGTTTCGCCGATTTCCAGCCTATGCTCATAATAAGACGGATTTCTTCATTTATTTCTTTTTCCGAGAAGGAAGTCTCCTTCAGTTTTTTTGCATAATCGTCAAGCATTTTAAAGCAAAATCGCGCGTTTTGAGTTTTTAGAACGTTGTCTACGGGCTCTATCAAAACTCCGTCGCAATCAATGATTACTAGAGTTTCATCGTCCGCTTGAGCAAATTCGATTTCGATATCCGCGATCTTGTCGGTTTTAACCATCTTAGCCTCACAGTAGGAAAACGCTAGTAAAATGGAAACGCTAGCCGCTCGTATAAGTTTTATCATATTTACTCTCTTTAAGGCCATTTGCGATGGTATAAAATTCGACGGAGTTCTTCAATGAATTCTTTGATCTTCCGTTTTTCGTTATTGCTATTATTCGCATAGATAGCGTTTTTATTTTTAAATAACAGGTTATTTTAACGTTTTTTTAATTATTTTAAGAAATAATTATGACTATTATTCTAAACAGAGCGTCTAATATGAAAATAAAAAAATTGTCGCCGCTTAGTTTTATTTTTTCTATAATCTTCGGTTTTCAATACGCTTTTGCAGTCGATAATAGCGTCGTTGAGGAAATTTCGTCGAACGAAGATTCGTACTTAGCTTCGCAAGAAGAAGTTCTCAAAATGATTCCCGACAGAGTTCGCGCCAAACAAATCCTTGCAGACCTTTTCTCAAGGCGTATTGCGTTAAAAGACGCCCTCTTAAAAAAAGTTGGCGAGGATCCTCAAAATACGCCGATAGAAGTCGACCTGTTTTTTGGATCAAATATGCCGATTATGTTTTCCAACGCCATAGATTATATAACGGACGTAGAGAATACCGATAGGAACTTCGATCTGCCGAATTTAATCGCAAAAAACGCCGCGCTTCGACAAAAGTTGGAAACTCTTAGGAATTCTTTGCAAAAATTGTCCAGCCTCGCTCAAGCGGATTTTTCAGACGAGCATTTTTCCGCGACATACGAAGACGCGACGCATGATTTTCTAGACGTCTTAGCGACGGCGGCGGAAGATTCGTCTTTTGGCGAAAGGCATTACTTCGTTAGATTTTTAAACGCCGCTCAAAAAGCCTTCGAATTGGTTTGGACGCGTCATTGCGCAGAAGAAGCTCTCGCGCAGGCTAGGGAAGCGCTAGAGAAAGAAGCGACCGGTTCGGTCGGGAGCAAAACGATCAGCGTTTCCGTCAATATTCCGACTCCAATGCCGTCGGCGAGCGTCAGCTTAGAAGCCTCTAAAAGCGAAAGCTATACGGGGAACTCCAGCTTCTCGTTCTTCACTACGTCGAGCGGCAAAAGAGGAAAAGCGGGAATAAAGTTCGATTTTTCATTTGGAAAAGCGACGGCCACCGCGGGAATCGAACAGATATCTTCGAATATTTTTTACTCGCTGGAGCAGGTAATCGACGCTTACAATAGCGCCGCGCTTTCCAAATTTCAAAAAGCGCAGTTTAAAAAGATGAAAACCGTCGCTAAGGGTAGAAAAGATCTGCAACAACGCGAGAAAGAGCTTTTAGTCCGCATGGAAGAGCTAGAAGGATTGTTGAATATATTCAAAGTCCTTCCTAACGGAGTAAAACTGAACTGGGTTGACGTCACAAAATCGCGAGCCGTCGATAAATCCAAAGAGACCAACGTATTTGGAGAAATTTCAGCGGCCGCGTCGGCGTATTTAGCCGACTTAGGAATAACTTTAAAAACTTCGAGCGGAGTCAAAACGTATTCCAAAGAATCCGCGTTGCTGTCGTTAATAAACGAAGATTGTTCGCCGAATGGAATCGATTCCGCCGCGGTTGTGAAGATTATTGGAAAAGAATTCGATTTTTCACAGAAACTTCCAGATCCAGGATTACTGGTCGGACATTTGGAAGCCTACGTCGGAGTTCTTGTCGATCTAGCTAACGCCGACTCCGACGACGAAAGAAAAGCTTTAACGGAAAAGAAACATACTTACGAAGGCCTTCTATGTCCTAAGAAAACGTTCGGCAGCTACGGTAGAGTCGGCGTTCTGAGAACTTGCGTAGCGACGGCGGCCGTTTTAAGAGAGCGAGACATAACCAACGCGAGAGCTTCCGCCTTCAAACGAATTCATATCGCGCTTGATAGGCTAGCAAAACTCAAAGAATTTTCCAAAAACGAATCGGGAATTAGAAAAAAAGCGGGTTACGGCGCAAAAGACTCGACGGCGTCTTCGGTAAGGGCGACGGTCGATAGTTTATCCGCTTTAGCCGTTTTATCTATAATAAGAATAGGCGACATAGAAGCTTTTCTTGAAAAACGCTTTATCAAAGGAAGTCCTCTCAAGGACGAAAATGGGAAATATATAACGATAAAATTTTCGCTTCCGCTTTCTTCCGTCGGAGCGGTAGGAATGAAACTCATGAGAGACAAACTTGGGAGCGTCTTGCAAAAAGCGTCTGCGAATCAAGATCTCGGAGCGGACTTGAAAGACTTTGACGCGGTTTGCGGCTCTATGTCCGCTTTTGAGGCCGAAGAGAAAGCCGCAAAGAAGTCTAGGAAAAAAGAAAAAGCCGCAAAGAAAGAAGACAACGCAAATATCGCTAAATCAGTAGTCGTCGACGCGGCCGGAATAGCTTTGCAGAGCGGAGTCGCGGCCGCGACGGGCGGAGCCGTCGACGTTAAATTCTACGGTTCTTCTAGTTTCGAATTTGTTTTCAGACGCGTAGATCCGCCGAGACATTATTCTAAAGTTCTGCCTCTTCCCGGGGAGATTCTCGCGAGAAAAGAACGAGGCGCGTGGATTCTGGACAACGTTTCAATATCGAATACGATTGAATCCGGGATAGGCGCGCCGGCGAGCCTTCCCATCAGTCCAAGTATTAAGAGTTCTTTCGGCAAAGTCATGAAAAAAATTGGCGGCGATTCTTTACACGCGATGATCTCCAAAAGCGACGCTTTAATGATGGGGCAGGAAGACGACAAAACCGCGAATACCGCCTACGCCGCTCTGCGAGACGCGCAATCCGAGCAGCTGTTGAAGATATTCAGAAATATCAATCGTCCAAATTCTAACGCCAGATTTGAATTGCAAACTTTGTATAACGAGATCGCGGCCAACGCGAGCGCGTCGGATCAAAGGAGCTGCGATCAGTCGTTCAGAAAATTTCTAGACGCGTGCCGACGACTTGACGAAAGCGCGATCGACGTTACTGTCGACGATTCCGATTTACTGCTAACCGATTCTCCCGATTCGCCAACCGCCGCCGCGCCGACGAACGCTAGAGCTATCAAAACGGCTATGGATTCATTCGACGAAATCGTTCGTTTGAACTTTAAACATAATTTTAAACCAAACTACGACAGAGCGTTTTCGCAATCGAATTGATATGGAAAGGCTCATAATTTAGCTTTCCGTTAATCCTGGAGTTCTGGTTGTATTTTTGATTTTGTCTTTCGCCTTAATCCGACGCTTCTTTATGCAATCGC
>JAISHN010000102.1 GCA_031262635.1 Holosporaceae bacterium | reverse complement strand
TTCGCTCTCGAGAACGTCTCGCTATTCCCCGCATTAATCGCCTCGTAGTCCTTTACGCAGACAATCATCCTCCTCGCCAACGTCCCCGCAACCCTTTGTTCGTCATCGTCTATTCCCTCCATTCTTAGTTAGTTAACTTAACCAAAAATGTAACGAATTACTTGACTTCTACAAAAATGACAAGAAAAGCGATGTAGCGTAGGTATTCTCTTCCATTGCGAAAGAGAGAGCGAGGGGAAATTGTTAATGCAGTTTTGTAGGGGCGAATAATATTCGCCCCTACAGATGATAGTGCCGCGTAATTACTCTAAAGAAAGTTCTTGGCGTATGGAACGTAAATCTCTAAGGGTTGAATTCCCCGCCACTTGCGGCGTAGAAAGAATGGATGAGCGAATTCAATACCCCGCTGCTTGCGGCGGGGATCGTTTATTCCTCCGGGAAGATTCGCTTTGTCGTTCGCTTCGCCGGAGCGACGGAAAAAATCCGCAAGAAAGCTCTTCTTTATCGCGCAACGTCTTGAAAAAGTCGCGGTATTTGTGTAAAAAGAGCGAACGTAATTTTTTAGGAGAATAATAATGGCGGTTCCAAAGAAAAAGATTTCTAAATCTCGCAGAGACATGCGCAGATCTCATTTGGCGTTGACTCCGATCAACTCTGTCGCTTGCTCGAATTGCGGAGAATCGAAGCTTCCGCATCATATGTGCGCGAATTGCGGAACGTACAACGGCCGTCAGATTTTGAAAGATAAGCGTCAGTTTGCGTAATGGCGATTTCCGACAGAAAAATCATAGCGATAGACGGAATGGGAGGCGACAACGCGCCGGAAGCCGTTTTTAAAGGGCTTTCACAGTGTTGTTCGTCTAATCTTCATTTTATAATCTTCGGAAACGAGAACGCTTTCGGAAAATTCAAAAAAACGCTCCCGAGAAGTTTATCCTATGAAATCAGGCATACGGATACGGTCGTTACGTCCGACATGGACGTGACGTCTTCGCTGCGCAGCGGAAAAAATTCGAGCATGGGACTCGCAATTCGCGCGGTTCAGTCGGGAGAGGCCGCCGCCGTCATATCTTCCGGCAACACCGGCTTATACATGGCTCTCGCGAAAATAATTTTAAAAACAATCGAAGGAATCGACCGTCCGGCTATTGCTTCGATTCTGCCTGGGAAAAACGGGCGAACCGTGTGCCTAGATTTAGGCGCAAATTCCGAATGTACGGTAAAAAATCTTGTAGATTTTGCGATCGTAGGCGAGGCTCTTGCAAGATCGGTTTTCGATAAACGCGACGTTAAGCTCGCTCTCTTAAATATCGGAACGGAGGAGACAAAAGGCGCTCGTCTAGTGAAAAAAACGTCGGAAATTTTGAAAAAACTTTTCGAAAACTACGTCGGATTTGTCGAGGGCGACGATTTTGGAAAAGGAAACGTCGACGTCATCGTCGCCGACGGCTTCACCGGAAACGTAGCTCTAAAAACCATCGAAGGAACCGCAAAATACATAGCCTATGAATTAAAAAAGTCTTTGTCGGCTTCGATTATTTCCAAAATCGGAGCTTTGATAGCTATGTCGTCGCTCAACGCGTTAAAGAAAAAATTCGATCCGCGACTATACAACGGGGGAATTTTGCTAGGACTTAATGGAATCGTGGTAAAAAGCCATGGGAACAGCGACGAAGTCGGATTTGCGAATTCCGTCAGATTTACGGCGAACATTTTGAGAAACAATATTTTTGATCGCATTCGAGAACAACTAGAAAAATCGAAAATAAGCTGCGCGTCCGAATATTGCGAGGAAAAATGAACTCAGTTCCAATTGGATTAGGAATCGCGGCGCCTAAAAAAAGCGTCGACAATAAGGAATTGCCGAAAGAGTTGGATACGTCGGACGAATGGATTGCGTCTAGAACCGGAGTCCGCCGGCGCTATATCGCGGAAAATGAAACGACCGCGTCGCTAGCGACCGAAGCCGCTCTCGCCGCGTTAGGTCATGCGAAAGTTTCGCCGGAGGATATCGACTTGATCGTATTGGCGACCGTCACCGGAGACTATACTTTTCCTTCCACGGCGACTATCGTTCAAAGAAATATCGGAATGTCTAAAGGAGTCGCTTTTGACGTAAACGCCGCGTGCAGCGGATTCATATTTGCTTTAGACGTGGCGGACTCTTACATAAAATTAGGAAAAGCAAAAAAAGCTCTTGTTATCGGGGCTGAAACTTTTTCAAAAATACTCGACTGGACGGATAGATCTACTTGCGTTTTATTTGGCGACGGAGCCGGAGCTATGGTTCTGCAAGCCGAGGACTCGAACCGCGGAGTTCAATACTGTAAAATATATTCGGACGGAAATTACGCCGATTCTCTAATCACCAGCGGCGGAGTTTCGACGACGCAAACCGCCGGTTTCATAAAAATGAACGGACGAGAGGTCTTTAAATTCGCGGTTGAAAAATTCCGCGAATCTCTCGACGAATTGCTGCGAGACAATAATATGACTATAAACGACGTAGATCTTTTAGTTCCGCATCAAGCGAACTTGCGCATAATTAAGGAATTGATAAAATTTTCAGGAATCGATGAAAAAAAGGTCTTGATAAACGTCGACAAATACGCCAACACTTCGGCGGCTTCAATTCCTCTGGCTTTAAGCGAAGCGAAAGACGCGTTCTTTTCGGGGGGAAACATTGTTTTTTTATCGATGGGCGCCGGTTACGCTTGGGGATCGGCTTTAATAAGGTTATAATGTGGTAAAAGGATAACGGTATGAAAAATGCAAGAACTTTGACTCGAGCCGATCTGGCCGACGCGATAACAAAGGAGTTTCGCGTAACGAAATTTGTGGCCGCCGACATAGTGGAAGACGTGTTGGACGAAATAAGCTCCGCTCTCGTCGATGGAGAAAATGTGAAAATTTCCGGCTTCGGAACGTTTTCAGTTAGACAAAAAAACGAAAGAATGGGAAGAAACCCAAAAACGCTGGAAGCGGCTGTGATAACGTCTAGAAAAGCCATATCTTTCAAAGCGTCCGCAATGTTAAAGAAAACTATAAACGGAAAATAACGGGAGCGCGTCGATGAAGCTAATGAGCGGAAAAAAAGGCGTAATCATGGGAATAGCCAACGATAAGTCGCTGGCGTGGGGCATAGCTAAAGCGCTAGCCGAGCAAGGCGCCGAGATGGTCTTTAGCTACCAGTCGGAGGCTCTTTACAAACGCGTTAAACCGCTAGCCGATTCGCTCGGAAAAGTTGAGCTTATAGAATGCGACGTTACAAGCGACGAAAGCATCGAATCGCTGTTTGATAAGGTCGGAGAAAAATTTGGCAAGATCGACTTTATCGTTCACGCCATCGCGTTTTCTCATAAGAGCGAGCTAACGGGACCGTATCTCAACACTAGCAGACACAATTTTCTAAACAGCATGAACGTGTCATGTTATTCTTTCACCGCGATATGTCGTTACGCCAGCAAATACTTGAACGACAAGGCCTCGCTTTTGACCATTACTTATATCGGCTCTAAAAGAGTCATGCCGAATTACAACGTTATGGGAGTCGCTAAAGCGGCGCTTGAAGCGAGCGTAAAATATCTAGCCGTAGATTTTGGCGGCAGAAATATTAGAGTCAACGCGCTCTCGGCGGGACCGGTAAAGACGCTTGCGGCTTCCGGCATAGATGACTTCGGGTTTATCTTAAAATGGAATCAATACAACTCTCCGCTAAAAAGAAACACAACCTTAGAGGACGTTGGGGGAACGGGAATATTCTTACTTAGCGAACTCTCAAGCGGAGTCACCGGCGAAGTCGTTCACGTCGATTCCGGCTATCACGTCGTCGGAATGAAAGCCGTAGACGCGCCGGACATATCGTCGCCAAAAGCGGAGTGATTTTTAAACGCTAGCGGATGAATTCTTTGTTGCTTATTAAGTTTAGCATCATAAAAAAAAGTATTGTCTTTAAATAAAAGAATTATATATTATAAATGAATTAGGCTCTGTTAGGAAAAAATAAGAAGCGTGGTATAAGGCTATTTTTTGTTGAAATAAGAGGCTTATACCACGAATGGAATATAACATACGCGAAGACATTTTTCAAAAAATTTACGAT
>JAISHN010000067.1 GCA_031262635.1 Holosporaceae bacterium | reverse complement strand
GTTGGAGGAAAATTTGATTCCGCTTAGCTTTATCGCGGCTCTAACGGCGGGCGCGGCGGAGTATCACAGCTTATTGACTTCGGTAATTTCCACGCCTGGAAACGCGCTTAGAATCGGCGGACACGAAGCTCCTCCAAACATTATGAGCGTATACCTAGGAAAAGCTCTTGATTCGCTATTTAAAGCGATTTCAAACAAAAGCGCGGAAGATTCTTATGAAAAAAAGCGTTTGAATTTTGGTTTAAAAAAGCTTCCGAACTTGTCGGCTCACGGCAGCGATAGAAATAGAACGTCTCCTTTGGCGTTTACTGGAAATAAGTTCGAATTCCGAGCGCCTGGATCTTCTCAAGCCGTCGCTAGACCGGTCGCTATGTTGACCGCCGTTTGGGCGTTGGGAATAGACGGAATTATAGAAAAAATAGAGTCCAATAGGAAAAACGGCCTGAACGATCGCGAATCCGCGCTAAAAGCTATAGCGGATTCTTATGAAGAAGGAGCAAAAATCCGATTCGAAGGAGACGCGTATTCGAAGGAATGGCGCGAAGAGGCTGAAAGAAGAGAACTAGCGATTCCGAAAAATATAGTGGAAGGAATCGGCTATTCAATTTCTCCAAAAAACGTCGAAGCGCTTTCCTCTATGAATATTTTTACAAAAGAAGAGTTGGAAGCTTACGAAAAAATAAGGCTAAAGGCTCTATGCGACACGATAAGCGCCGAAGCGACCGTTTTGAAAAAAATGACGTTCGGAGGAGTCCTTCCGGCTATCGCTAAACAGATCGCTCTAGAGGGCGCCGCGGCGAGCTGTCTATCCGACGCGGATTCGAAAAAATCCTGGAGTAAATCGATTTCAAAGTTAAACGAAATAAGAGCGGAAATAACAGATCTTGTCGATAAGCTAAACGAATGCGACGAAAAAATCGCTTCAACAAAATCGCTTAGAGAAAAAGCCGAGATTTTCGTTAACGAAACGATTCCAATAACGGAGGAAATAAGAAAACAGAACGACTTAGCGGAAAGTCTAATAGATCGCGATATTTACCCTTTTGCGGATTATAGCGAACTGCTGATCGTTTAGTATGCAAAATATTCCATCGCGAAGCGTTAGTTGACATTTGAAGCGGATATACTAAAATGCGTTCGTTTAATTGACTTTTAAGAAGGAAAAATAATGAGCAAGCGTATCGCGGCTAAGCATAAAATCGACAGAAGATTGGGGGTCAATCTTTGGGGACGCGCTAAAAGTCCCGTAAACGACAAAAACTACGGCCCAGGCCAGCATGGGAGCAACAGGAAAAAGCCTACCGATTACGGCGTTCAGCTGTTGGCGAAGCAGAAGCTAAAGGGATACTACGGAAACCTGAACGAGAGGCAGTTCAGAAGGGTTTATCAAAAAGCGTCCCAGATGAAAGGCGACACCAGCCAGAATATTATTGGATTGCTGGAGCGACGTTTGGACGCGGTCGTTTATCGTATGAAATTCGCCGTTACGGTCTTCGCCGCAAGACAGCTGATAAGCCACGGACACGTTACGGTTAACGGCAAGGCGACAAACGTAGCCTCTTATCTCGTTAAAGAAGGCGACGTTATCGAAATAAGATCAAAATCGAAAAATAACCTCGCGGTTCTTGAAGCGGTTCAGTCAAACGAAAGAGATCTTCCGTTTTACGTGGACGTAGATTCGACCGCCTTGAAAGGGACTTTTGTGAGCGTTCCAAAATTGGAGGACGTGCCTTATCCGGTGGTTATGGAACCGAATATCGTTATCGAGTTCTACTCGAGATAATTTTCGCAAGCCGTCGCCCAGGCGGCTTATTTTTTTGCCGAAATAGCTCAGTTGGTAGAGCGACTGATTCGTAATCAGTAGGTCGGAGGTTCGACTCCTCTTTTCGGCACCATTGGCGTTTCAGGTAAATTTATATTTTGTACTGCAATATGAAAGTTGCTTATTTGCTATTTTCTCCCATTCCTCTCCCGCGGTTTTACGATAAGAGCTTATGATGAATGCGGCGATTGTCATTAATAGTCCCACTCGATTATACTATCGCGCGATTTAAGGCGAACGACTAATCCGCGTTCAAGCAGAAAGAACTAATCTTCCTCCTCTTCTTTTTCTTGCTCCGCTTCTTGCTCTGCGTTAAGTTCCACTTTCTGAGAGTTTTCCATGCGGAAAACTTGCAGAGATCGTTTCAAGCCGCTTTTCTTGTCTATAGAGAACTCTCCTAAACAGCCCTCGTAATTATTTTCGATTAAAGGCTCGCCGGAGTCGACGGATTCATTTATCGATTCCAAAAGATCGTAAACGACTATGTCGAGAGTCGTCGGAGACGTTCCAAAAGCGGCTTTGTATTTTTCTACGAATTCTTGAAGCTTAGGATTATCGGCGAAAGCAAAAATTGCTCCGTTCCACGTCTCGACGTTAGATAACGCCGCCGAACTGGTCGTAAAAACCGCCGTATTGTTCAACTTGGATATATCTAAAATCGGATTAACCGCGAAAACCGCTTTTTTGCCGGAATTTTTCGCGTACTTCGTCGCGGCTTTTCTAGAAATATCGCCGTAGCGTATGATCTCTAAGTCGTCGCCTTCTTCAAATCCGTATTTTTTCAATTCCGCGACTATAACTTTAAGAATCTGATCGCCCGATTCTCCTTCCGGCAGCATAATTAAAAACGAGTTTATTTTTTGAGCGTTCGCGTACTTCGCCAGCGCTTGGATTTCGTCTTCAACGGACAATCCGCATGCGAAAACGTGGTCGCCGTTTATCTCGCGGTCGTTTGAAAGCGACAATATCGCGGCGTTTGGAAACAACGCTCCGTATTGTTTGGCTTCATAGGAAAACGCCGGTCCGATAACGAATTTGGGAGCTTTAAAACGATCGCGTAGAGCAAATTTTTCTATGGAATCGTCGGCCGTATCGACTACGTAGAATTTGACGTTTTTTGAATCTCCGGCGGCCAAAAGACACGCGTTTAACGCTCCTTTTCCGATCGATTCGCCGCGTCCCGACATAGGCAGCAAAAGCAGAGCGTAGTTTTTAGTCTTATCCGGCGATTTCAAACGAGAATCTAACAGCTCGTCTACGCCGGCCTTAGGATAAGGCGAAAGTTTTTTCTCGACGCGTTTGCTTGGAGAACAGGACGCTAAGCAAGCTAAAAATAGAACTTTTATCAACGAACGCATCGTATCGCTCCGACTGCCGCAAAACGACGGCAGCATAGAACAAAACCGCCCGTCGACGCAAATTAATTTGGGGATGGAAGGACGTGGCGGACGGCAGTCGATTTTATTTAGGTTCAATTCAGCGGGTGTAGTTTTATTAGTGTAGCATGTTCTAGTTTTCTCATAGGAGTCGACTAGACACGTATGTGGCCAGTTCCCATAGTTGTTCCGAATCCTTTGGCATCACTCCCGCAGTTACCAGCGCACGTACTAATTGGAAGTTATCTTTCTTAACGGCTAGATTCAGAACAGCCACATTTGTAGAGTATGAAGCGTTCTCGATGATGTAGGAGAGGTCAGGCGGTTGTTTCTAGCGTATTTTTTTGTAAGAGCCAATATGGCAAAATATAGAAAAATATTATACTTAGTAAACTAAGATAATCTAACTCCATAATAAATTACCACATTAGGCTGCGTTAGGAAAAATGCGATGAGCAGTATGAGGATATTTTTGTTGAAATAAGAGATTTATACTCCGCAATAAGTATTACTAGAAGCGCGAAGCTTCTTCCTTCTCCGTCATCCTTCCCTCTTTCGTCATCCTTGGCCGTTAGGCCGAGGATCCAGTGAAATATCAGCATTTTCTGGATCCTCGCTTCGCTGCGCTCGCAAGGATGACGAGAAAGGGAGAAGGACGACGAAAAGCAACATTCCACCCCCTTTCGTCATCCTAGAGGAGGGCTTGCCCGACGAAGGATCCGCACGCTTTTCCGGCGTCATCGCCGCTTGGATCCTTCGCTTTGCTCAGGATGACAGAAACGGACGACGAACAAAATTCTTCATAACGCAAGCCGATAAAAATTATTATTAAAAAATATTAATTTTCTTATTTATTTTTATATTTTTTTATTTAATAAATATTAAGTGTCTTGTTTATAGTTAAAAGGAGTATCGTTATGAGAATCGGGCAGATTGTTTTGAGCGCGGCTTTATCTATAGGCGTAATCGGCGGCGTTAATGGAATGGGGGCGCCGGCGTTAGCCGCGGGAAATGCCGGCGCGTTGCCTTCATTGTCTTTAGCGCCTCTTGCTCCAGTCGCGCTTACGCAGAGCCTTTTTGGCGCGGCGCCTACCCCTGTTAGCGCAACTTCTCTGTTTAATATAATAGATTTTGCAAGACGCCATTCTTTTGAACACACTCCTGCCTTTGCTTTTGCGCCGACGCGGAACGCCGGTCTAATAAGCGCGGCAGACTTCGGCGCCTGGCTCGCGAGAGAATATTACAATACTTTAGCAGATGAAGGATCGGTATTATATAACTTATTGTATAGACTCGCCGTCTTAAATCAAAGAATAGTAAGAACAACCGCCGTTCAAGTCGCGCCAGGAAATATTTTGACGTATAACGGCGCAACTTGTCGGATTCTAGCCAAGACCGACGAATGGATGCTGATAGCGCTGCCTAATAGCTTTTGAGCCGCAATTAAAACAATGTCGAACAAAGGGGGAGCCGCGCTCCTCCGTTTTTTTTACAAAGAAAGATCTATCAAGTGAAAAACAAAATTGTTTCCATCTTATTTGTCAGTCTATTTTTCGACGCGTTCGGAATGAAAACAAAGCGACAAACTCGCGATCCCGAAGCGCTTGGCAAGATTAAAAGCTTCGCGGTAACGAGTATAAAAGAAAGCGTCGTTCCCAATTACTACTCGGACAGAGAAGCTAGAGCGTATCTTTGCAACGTCGTAGGCAAGGATATCAACATAGTCCGCTACGCTAATTTTTTGTACGGCATAGCGAGAGAGCTTCATTCGCAAGGCGTTAGATTAGGCCAAAAGCTAGGCGCGCCTCCTCGGAATCATAAGCAATTATTGACCTGGGTAAAAACCAACTTCGAAAACGGAAAAATATCGGGGATATTGGATCAACTAAGACTGCTAAACAAAGGAATCGTATATGATTCTAGCGCCGATTGCGACAGAGACATTTTGCTAGATTATGAAAACTTGGGAGATTGGCGGCTTATAGACTTATCCGTCGACAAAGCGGACGACCGAGCGACCGATTCCGGCGATCTTCAAAATGCATCGGAAGAAGATATTGCCAAATACGCTGAAAATTTAGATGTTTCTTCTTCTGAGGAGCCGGAAAGCGATCCAAAACCGGAAGCTCTTCTTTCTATCGCTCGCGAGAAGAAGTCCGATAATGAAGATAAGAAGGCGCGCGAAATTCCAGCCGTTCCTTTAGAAACTTTTGTTCCAGAGAAAAAATCATTTTTGCTGAAAGAATATCTTGTTTCCGCAGCGCTATATATTTGCTCTTTTCCTCAGCGGATATATTCAGTATTGAGAAATATATTGAATTGGAAAGATAGCTAATCATTTTAATAAAGTTTCTTGCGTTCCATGAGGAAAGATTGGCCTTGATTACGCTTGCTCCACCCCATCGTACCTGGAAAGAGATCCGATAGCGTCGCGCGCGTCCAACATCGCTGAAAGACGACTCTCTCGTCATCCTTGCGAGCGAAGCGAGAATCCAGGGAAAAACTCTGGTTTCTCAGGCCATTAGCCTAAAAATAACGATTCCAATTTTTCCCTTCATTCTTACTCTGCGGGAAACGAAGCGGCGAAGCGCTCTATGGATGGCGGAAATAGGAAACGAGTTCTTAATTCCCCTCACCCCAGCCCTCTCCCGCAAGGGGAGAGGGAGATAACCCGCCGCAACATTCCCTCTCCCTTTGCGGAAGAGGAGCGCGGCGCAGAATTGGTTCCGCATACGCATCCTCCCTCTCCCGCGAGGGGAGAGGGAGTTTTTCGCGGACGCTTCCGCGCTGGAAGAGGGAGATAATCCGCTGCAACATTCCCCCTCTCCCCTTGCGGGAGAGGGCTGGGGTGAGGGGTTGGCGTGAGGGGGAGAAGCCGTCGCTTAGTTAGTATCTCAATTAAAAATACCCTCGTATAACGCATTATTGGGGGGGCATATTCTTGTTTTTTATTTTAAAACTATCAACAATTTAGCAAAAAAATTTAATTTTTTCCATAAAATTAACTTATTTTTAATTTCTTATTGCCATAATAAAAGAGCAAAACATAAGGATTAGAAATAATGATCAACAATCATAGAAAAAATTCGCTTTTGCCTCTTTTTATAAAAAATTACCGTTGGGAAGACTGCGTCGAGCGATCGAGTAAGGCGGATAATTCTTCGACGCATGCACCAAGCCATTATTTTTCTCCTCATCGCGAAGAGGACGGAGTACGACGCGGCGCCCCAGAAGGAATCCAAAAACAAAAAAACTCTAGAGCGCTTCGTCGCCGCGCTTCTTGCAATAACATAAAAAATAAGGACTTGAACTACGACGGAGTTGCTCGTCAAAACTCCTCGCATACTCTTTTCCTTTCCCTCGCTTTCCTACTCGCTCTCGTCGTTCAATTGGCAGAGGGGATGACTCCAATATCAAAAGATAAGATGACTCAAATTACAAATGGAGAAGCCGTAACTATCCTACCAAATGAAAGATGGGATCTTAGACCCGGGGCTCAGGTGACTATATATGGAGAAG
>JAISHN010000049.1 GCA_031262635.1 Holosporaceae bacterium | reverse complement strand
TTGTTTCAACAAAAATAGCCTCATACTGCTCATCGCATTTTTCCTAACGGAACCTAAACAAATACAATATTGGCAGACAACTAGAAAATATATTTTATAAATATTTTTTACTTTTATTATTGTTTTAAATTTAAAGATACCTTATATAACTGTCAACGCTTGATAGGCGGTTCTATCAAGGTTTTATTTCAAGGGGAAGAAAATGAAAAGTAAAAATTTTATTAAAGTCGGTTTAGTTCTTGGAGCGTTATTTATTGGAGGAAACGGATATGGAATGTATACAAATATGCAAGCTATTCTTAGAAACCTATCTCCTTCGAATCCAGGCGCCGTTCACGTTCTAACTCATGGAAGCGTTGAACAAAAAACTGAAGTCTACTACGCGTTTAACCTACTACATGTTACTGACGTGGAAGATGCAGTTTCACGACTAGACGTTACGCGGGGTGACGCGCGGTTGTTCAACACCTGTACTGACGCAGCTGAGAAATTAGGCGTTCTATGTTCTCAAGATACTCCTCCGCCGGACTGCCAGCTGTTCTCCGTCGCTGCGCACAACTTTACTAAGGCTCTAGAGAGCGCCGCTATGGAAGGGGCTTCCATAGACGCGGATCACCAAAAGTTAAGCCGTTTTAAAGCATGGGCAAATAGCGTCTCGTTAGCGGCTCAGTTTGGCAAAAAACGTTTCAAATCAATGTGGGAAGCTAACGACTAATAACTTCGACTAACGCCAGCTTGCGGCGGAAGTAAAAACTTAGGCTTAAGCGCTCTTGGTAAATTACTTTCGCCGCGAGTTCCAAACTCCGACAGAGACGTCTGACATATCCCGTCAATTTGCGCTATCCTACCGACCGTGGAGTATTTTTCTTATAACACAATAATCGGAAGCGTCGTTATTTATTCAAACAGAAAAGCGATTGCTAGAGTATGCTTCGGCGAGGAGCCGGATATTGAAGCGGAGCGGTTGGAAACCGAGCCGATCAAAGACGCCTGTAAACAGCTGAAAGAATATCTGAGCGGCTTAAGGAAAGAGTTCGAACTAGAATTAGAATACGACGGATCGGATTTTCAACTGGCGGTTTGGGATCAGACGCGGAAGATTCCTTACGGAAAAACGGCGAGTTATAAAGAAATCGCCCTCGGAATAAATCGCCCTAAGTCTTGCGTAGCCGTCGGACAGGCTTGCGGTAAAAATCCGATTTCGATATTTATTCCATGTCATCGAGTAATCGGATCGGACGGAAGTTTAAC
This sequence comes from Holosporaceae bacterium, assembly GCA_031262635.1. GTDB lineage: Bacteria > Pseudomonadota > Alphaproteobacteria > UBA3830 > UBA3830 > JAIRMQ01. Next base: position 4,710 of record JAISHN010000049.1, on the reverse strand, counting down.
CGGCTACGGCGGCGGTTTGCGGATCAAAAAGAGGCTGTTGGAAATCGAATGCAGAAATACGCGGGGTTAGAGCATCCTTTTGAGCCGGTTTTCGACAAAAGATCGCGCGTCCTGATATTGGGAACGTTTCCGTCGGTAAAATCAAGAGAGCGCGGCTTTTACTACGGCCATCCGCAAAATAGATTTTGGAAAGTTATCGCAAAAATAACCGACACAAATCCCGTTCCCGAGACAATAGCGGCCAAAAAACAAATGCTGTTCGACAATGGAATCGCTCTTTCGGACGTTTTGCAAAGCTGCGATATCGAAGGCTCCAGCGACGCGAGCATAAAAAACGCCGTCCCGATGGATCTGTCGGAAATACTAAACGCCGCGAACGTCGATCTGATTTGCGCTAACGGAGACAAAGCGCGTAGATTATTCGTCCGGTATTTTGGCGGGAAAGTAAATCTAAAAGCGATAAAACTCCCTTCGACAAGTCCCGCAAACGCCAAATACAATTTAGACGCGCTGGTTTCGGAGTGGAGGAAAATTTTTGACAGAAAAAGCTGATACAATCTCCGGCATGAAAGAAGACGAATACGCGGCGGTATACGTTCATTGGCCGTTTTGTATATCAAAATGCCCGTACTGCGCTTTTGCGAGCGTTCGGCGGAACGATCAGTCGCTATACGACGAGTTTGGCGATCTGCTGTTGTTGGACTTACGAAAAAGCGTCGCGGAAGTTGGATTAAAAGGCGTAAAAAGCGTCTTCTTTGGCGGCGGAACGCCTTCGCTGGCGAGTCCTAGAGCAATTGAAAAGATCTTGAACTTTCTTTTCAAAAATTACCCCGCGGAGAACGGCGTTGAGATTACTTTGGAAGCTAATCCGGCGACTTTTGACGAAAGTAAAATCAAAAGCTTCAAAAACGCGGGAATCAATAGACTGTCGCTTGGCGTTCAGAGCTTTTTCGATAAAAATCTAAGATTTTTAGGCAGAATCTACGATGGAAAACAGGCGATTGAAGCGGCGGAAATCGTTTCTAGAAATTTTGAAAATTTTAGCTTCGATTTTATGTGCGGATACGAAACGCAAACCGCGGAAGATTTGGAAAGCGACCTTGTTCAAGCGGCGGATTTCGGCTGCAAACATATTTCATGCTATCAGTTGACTTTCGAAGAAGGAACGCCGTTTTATCGTAAAGCGCAGACTGGAGAGATCAAAAAAATAAACGAAAATAAAGAGGCGAAACTTTTCGATCTCGTCGAAAACGTTCTTAGGGATCGCGACATTTTTCGCTACGAAGTTTCGAATTATTCTAAACGCGGCTTTGAATCGCGGCATAATCTAGCTTATTGGAAATACGACGATTATTTAGGAATTGGCCCAAGCGCTTGCAGTCGGATTTCTTTAGACGGAAAAAAGAGAGAGATGGAAAAAACGCGCGATCCGTTTCTTTGGAAGGCGGCGTTGGAGCGCGGGGAGACGACTTTTTTCCGCGACGACGCTTTGACCGAAGAAGAAAAACTGACGGAGGCGATCGCGATGGGCTTGCGTCTGACAAGCGGAATAACGACGGAGGATTTGTATAATAAAGTTTCGCGCAAAGTCGTAGACAGAATCGTTTCCGAAGAAAAATTAAAGTTTTTGAGAGAGAAAAAATTAGTCGACGACGATTTGTCAAAAATCCGACTTACGAAAACGGGATTCAAAAAAATAGACGCGGTAGCGGGGTTTTTATTGGAATAATCTGCGTTTCTATTAGGCTCTGTTAGGAAAAATGTGATGAGCGGGATGAGGCTATTTTTGTTGAAACAATAGGCTCATACTCCGCAATAAGTCGTTGCTAGAAGCGCGAAGCCGCGAAGTTTCTTCCTTTCCCGTCATCCTAGAGGCCGCTTGCGGCTGAAAGATCCACGCGCTTTTCCAGCGTACTCGCCGTCTGGATCCTTCGCTTTGCTCAGGATGACGAGGGAAACAGAAGCAAGGATGACGGAAAGGGACGACGAACAAAATTTTTCCTAACACAGCCTATTGCGACAAATGGCTCCTTTTTCTCCGTCGCTTTGAACGAGAAAACGCGAGCCGCGTCGAGCGACGCTCATTCTCCAAAAACTTGTTGAAATTTTCTCAATCGACATATAAACTTAAAATAAGTTAAGTAAGAGAGTTTTCTTATGGCCGGCAGCATAAATAAAGCGATTATAGTTGGAAATCTTGGGAGAGATCCTGAAGTAAGGTCTCTACAGGACGGTTCGAAAGTCGTCTCATTTTCCGTAGCGACTTCGGAATACTGGAAGGATAAAACCACCGGCGAAAGAAAAGACAAAACCGAATGGCATCGAGTAGTAGTGTTTAATCCTAATCTGGCCGAAGTATGCGAAAAATATTTACGCAAAGGCTCTAAAGTATATATCGAAGGACAATTGCAGACGAGAAAATGGCAGGATCAAAGCGGCGTTGAAAAGTTTACGACTGAAATTGTTCTCTCCAGGTTTCGCGGAGAGCTAGCGTTGTTAGACTCGCGTTCCGACGGAGCGGCAAGCGCCGGCGGCGGAATCTCGGACGCCGATAACGGCTCTAGTCCTTCTATGACAGACGACGATATTCCGTTCTGAAATTACAGTTAGGATTTTCTATAAATGGCTGAAATTGAAGGCATAGTGCCGGTAGTTCTCGAAGACGAGATGAAGCGGTCGTACTTGGACTATGCTATGAGCGTTATCGTAGCTAGGGCTTTGCCGGACGCTCGCGACGGTCTGAAACCAGTACATCGACGTATTATATATAGCATGATCGAGAACGGCTGCGACTATAACAAGCCGTACCGTAAATCCGCTCGTATCGTCGGTGACGTGATGGGTAAATATCATCCGCACGGCGATAGCGCTATCTATGAATCTATGGTTCGTATGGCTCAGCCGTTTTCTATGGGCGAAACGCTGATCGACGGACAAGGAAACTTCGGATCGATGGACGGGGACTCCGCCGCGGCCATGCGTTACACGGAGGCGAGACTTTCAAAGATCGCGCATACGCTGACGGAAGATTTATATTGCGACACCGTCGATTTCCAACCGAACTACGACGAATCATTGGAAGAGCCAAAATTACTGCCGGCTCGTTTCCCGAATCTCCTAGTCAACGGAGCGGGCGGTATCGCCGTCGGTATGGCGACGAATATTCCGACGCACAATTTAGGCGAAATAGTCGACGCTTGCGTTATGTTGATCGACAATCCGAACGCGGACTTCGACGAGATTATAACCGTATTAAAGGGACCTGATTTCCCGACCGGCGGAATAATTATCGGCCGCAGCGGCATTTATTCAGGTTTCAAAACCGGACGAGGCTCTATAACGATTCGCGCTAAGGCGAAAATTGAGGATTTCCGCAAGGATCGTCAGGCCATAATCGTCACTGAAATTCCATACCAGGTAAACAAAGCGAAACTGATCGAAAAAATCGCAAGCCTGGTTAATGAAAAGATCATAGAAGGCATTTCCGATCTACGAGACGAATCGGACAGAGAAGGCGTGCGAGTCGTCATCGAACTGAAAAAAGACATAAACGCCGACGTGGTTTTGAATCAACTGTACAAAAACACGTCGCTTCAGTCTTCTTTCGGAGTAAATATGTTGGCGCTGCATAACGGTAGTCCGAAATTGATGAACGTGATGGAGATCTTGAACGCGTTCATTGAATTCCGCGCCGAAGTCGTAGTCCGTAGAACTCGATTCGAGCTAAATAAAGCCAGAAATCGCGCGCATATTTTAATCGGTTTGGCCATAGCCGTAGCGAATATCGACGAAGTTATTCAAATCATCAAAACCAGCGAAGATTCGGCTACAGCCAAAAAGATTCTTATGGATAAAGATTGGCCGGCCGCGGAAATCGAGCCGCTAATTCGCTTGGTGGACGATCCAAACAGCATTTACTACGACGGAAAGTGCAAGCTGACCGAAGTTCAGGCTCAGGCGATCTTAGATTTAAGACTGCACAGACTGACTGGTCTCGAAAGAATAAAAATTTCCGACGAGTTGGCTCAGCTAGGCGATAAAATCAAAGAGCTTTTGATAATTCTAGGTTCGAAAGAAAGAATTTTCCAAATTATTCGAGACGAATTAATTAAAGTAAAAGAAGAATTCGCAACCCCTCGCAAAACCGCGATCGAAGACGGAGGAGCGACCGATCTGGACGACGAAGATTTCATCCAAAAAGAGGATATGGTCGTCACCGTAAGCCACAGCGGCTATATAAAAAGAGTGCCGTTAAGTTCTTACAGAGCGCAAAAACGCGGCGGCAAAGGCAAAACCGGAATGACGACGAAGGAAGAGGATTTTGTTCAAGATCTTTTCGTCGCCAGCACGCACGCGTCCGTTTTGTTTTTCTCGACTATCGGAATCGTCTATAAAATGAAGGTGTACAAACTGCCTCTCGCAACGTCGCAGTCAAAAGGAAAAGCCTTGGTGAATTTGTTTCCAATACGAGGGAACGAAGCGTTGTCCACCGTCGTCGCTCTGCCGGAAGACGAATCGACTTGGGATTCTTACGACATAGTTTTCGCAACTTCCAGCGGAACAATGAGAAGAAACAAATTAAGAGATTTTGTCGAGGTAAATTCCAAAGGCAAAATCGCTATGAAATTGGATTCTAACGAAAAACTCGTTTCTGTCGCTCTCTGCAAAGAAGACGCGGACGTTATGGTTTCTTCAAGATTTGGGAAATGC
>JAISHN010000077.1 GCA_031262635.1 Holosporaceae bacterium | reverse complement strand
CGCAGGCCAACATTCCACGAAACAGCAACGGTGTTATCTCAAAATGACATTCCATGCAGATGAAATTGCCACACTTGACTGGAAATATTTTCCATGATATGATAAATGTAAAATTATGGTAAATGCCGTGGCTTGAATGTTACATTACAGATCTTGTATTCCTGCCATGGCCATAGTAAAACCCCTCCTCCTATAAGGATACACTCGATGAGCAAATTTGTAAAGTTGAAGTTAATATTCTAGTGTGAAATCTCTATAAATACAATAAGTTTTAGTATATTGTTAACTTTAAAGAAAAAAACATAACCATTTATTTTAATGCCAGTATTTCAATTCTCCACCGCTCTAGCCAAATGCTTGTATGGTTTTTCGTAATCCCTAAAGTCAGAATCGCCGACGGCATAAGGCTCCCCGAGAACGTTATATTTTTGAATTAGCTCCGTTATGACGTTTAAAGCGTTTTTTTTTGCCGTCTCGACTTGTTCCGCGGCAATGCCCGTAATTTTCCCTTTTTCAACCGCTCCTCTTAATTCCCAATAATAAAGTCCCGTAACGTTCGTAGTTTTTAACCGACTGAACCCTTCCCTTTCAGCTATGATCGCCTCGATCGGCAGTTGTATTTCTTTCCCTTCCATTACTTGTTTTCCAGATGGCGCGGCGTAAGTTTTATAATCTACGATTGAAACGCCGCCGGATTCGTCAACGTCGATTCTATCGGCTCTACAGTTTATTTTTATCTCGTAGTTCTCAGTTATCCGTATATCAATGTCTCCGCGAATCTCCGCGTATGACGAGCATTTTTCATTCATATGTTCGACGACGAAAGACCAAATTTTATCCAATCTAAAGAAACGCAAGCCAAAATTGGACGGATCAAGCCATTTGTTTTTCAGCGTCTTGCTTGCGATCTCGCGCAGTTTCTTTAAATCCTTTAGGTTGCGCGAATGCTTTACGAATTCCGCTAGAACTTCGTGAACGTAATTACCGAAAACGTTTTTTGGCTCGTTTATATGTCCAATTTCCTTTAGCTTCAAAATCTCTTTCGCATAAAACGCGTAAGGATTTCTAATAAGCAAATTTAAACTCGACGCTGAAAATTTCTTCGGACGCAGATTAGCGGGAGGATTAGGATTTTCAACGCCTCTCCTCTCCTGCTTGCAATTTTTTTTGATACTAAACAGCTCTCTCTCAAGCCATTCCGCCTTTTTAACTTTCAAACTTTCGGCGATCTTTTCAAAATACCTATATTTTTGTCGGCAGATTCCTTCGACTAACGTAGATCGCGTGACTAGAACGTTTTTTTTACGAATCAGTTTTGCAAAAATATCCTGAAGAAACTTATTTTTCATTTCCGCGGATTGCATGCCAAAATAATTTATCATGGACTTCGTCATCCAAAAGTCGTTTTTATCCGACGATTTTACCCATGACTCCTCGTTAGCTCCGGCGACAACAATAAAATCCGCGTCCAAAAGCTGAGCTTCAATCGCTCCGAGAATTAAGACGTTCGGAGTATATCCCGTCGCGGTTCTTATTGGCTGCGAAAGAACGCGATTTTGCAAAAAGACCTTGAATTCATTCAAAGAAATTTTCAGCGATAAAAACGAACCCTCTGAAAAAGCCGATAGAATTTCATTAAGTTTATCGAGGCCCTCGGGATTAATTACAGACGCTAATTCGAGGCATATGTCGAACCATTCGGAAAATGACTTCATTCCATTGGAATTTAGCGAAATCGCGCGTAATTTTTCAATAAAAGCCGAAAAATCCTGATCTGCGTTCTTTTCAGGATACAAATTAAACGCCGTCCAAAAATTTTGAGGCATAAATTGCTTTTGTCTGAAAAAAAGCTCCAGTTTTAAGGCCGCGTTTAAAAATATCGGACTCATTTTTATGACTTTAACGACGGAAACGATATCGTATTGACGTTCCATCATGTCCGCGATTAATGAAACTAAAATTCCCTCCGGAGTTTTTGAAAAAAGCGTCCCTCTAGAATCGTCGGCAAATATATTCCAACGCTTCAACTCGGATTTTATGACGTCCGTAAGACTTTGATCTAATGAAACGACTAAAACGCTTTGGCCTTCGGCTACGGCTTTTTCAACCGCGACCGCAATGCCGAAACCTTCCTCAAAAATTGAATTGAACTCTAAAAACTCAACATTATTTTTGGATTTTGGATTCTCATATTCTAAATCGTCGACTATAACTACGCCGCTTTCTTCAGCTTTTTTTATAATCTGTTTGGCGTAGTAATTGACCTCTCTAACGCCGACTACAATAATATTGTCGCGCGTTTTAAGAAAAAGCTCTAACTTTTCCCGAACTGCGTTGACTTTTTCTTTAATCTCAGAATCTTCCATCGCAAGACTTATTATTGCGATTGTATGACTCCAATATTTTTGCAAGTTCTCGGGAACTCTTGAGTTCAATTGCTCTAAATTAACATTATTAAGAGTCAACTCTTCCACTAAAGAACATAAACTTTCCGCAAGTTCGTATAAGGTATTTAAAGGGACGTTCGCCTTCTTTTCTTTTAAAAGAGCCATGAGCGACAACGTTATGTCTTCAAACGAAAAAAGATCGGAAATAGGGATTAATTTAGAAGAAAAAGCGACTTTTTTTGGTAAAATTTTTTGTAATTCGCGGCAGCTTCTTTTATTAGGGATTAAAACAATGCATTTTTTATGCTCTTTATTGTGCGCCTGAACTATTTCTGCGACTTTTTCTAGAAAATTATCTGAAGGAGAGATAGGGTACATCATACTCCTTCCTTACTATTGTTTCACGTGGAACAATTATACTGATAAATATGCGCCCAGTGTATTTGCTTGTATGTTTGCCATCATTCATCATACAAAAACCACTTCACAAAGATATCGTGTTTTTCATGCCCTTATATATACGTCATTGCGAGAAGCGAAGCGACGAAGCAATCTAGCAAAAAACCAAAAATAAAACACTGGATTGCCGCGTCGAGCTACGCTCTCCTCGCAATGACGTATATATCAAAGTCGCCCCTCTACAATACCGATTTGCCAATAACACTAAGTTTCTTAAATTTAATATACTAAAACATATAATTTTCTTTTTAAATTATAGTTATTTAATCTTTAATTTGTTCGCCTCGCCCTAAGAATTGTTCCACGTGAAACATTCTACGAGCGATAAGACTCTATCCAATCGATAAGACGAGCTTTCGACGCTGCTCCGACGTTCGTAGACATTTTCTCTCCTTTTTTGAAAATAATCAACGTCGGTATGCTCATTACATTATATTGAGACGCTAAATTTGGACTTTCGTCGATATTTACTTTAACTACTTCAACGTTTTTTTCCGATTGAATTTCTTCTAAAAACGGAGATATTACTCTGCAGGGTCCGCACCAATCGGCGTAAAAATCTACGACGACAAAGTCTTTGCTTAAAACGTCTTTGCTAAAGTTAGTCTCATTTGTTAGTTTCATACGCCACCTCAACTAATTCTATCCACCGTAACGCCGCAACTCGCTAATTTTTCTTTCACACAACAATAACCGCGATCCAAATGGTATATTCTATCTACAACAGAATCGCCTTTGGCCGCAAGCGCGGCTAAAATTAAAGAAAAAGACGCTCTTAAATCCGTCGCCATCATCGGAGCGCCAGTTAATTGCTCCACTCCTTTTACGCAAGCTTTATCTCCTGAAATCGTTATGTTCGCTCCCATTCTCATTAATTCGGCGGCATGCATAAATCTATTTTCATAAATATTTTCGGTTACGGTAGATTCTCCGTCGGCTAGACAAAGCAAAGCCGTAGTCTGCGCTTGCAAGTCGGTTGGGAAACCAGGGTACGGATCCGAGCTAACGTCTACAGGAGCGATTTCTCCAGAAGATTCCGCTCGCAATCCATTTTCAATATCAGAAAATTCAAGACCTATGCGCTCCATTTTTTCAATAAACGTAGGCAATAGTTCTCTAAAATTTCCTCCGATGAGATCGACGCGTCCTTTAGTAATTCCCGCGGCTATAGCGTAAGTTCCCGCCTCAATACGATCCGGCATAACGCGATATTCCGTCGTATTGCGGAGACTTGAAACGCCTTTTATCATGACGACGCTAGTTCCCTGACCTGAAATCTTAGCTCCCATGGCGTTTAGACAGTTCGCCAAATCGACAATTTCCGGTTCTCTCGCGGCGTTTCTTAACACGGTCGTTCCGTCCGCCAACGCGGCCGCCATCATGATATTTTCCGTTCCAGTGACGGTTGCAATCGGAAAATCAAAATTCGCTCCTTTGAGACCTTTTGGAGCGACGGCGTGAACGTATCCGTCCTTCAGCTCAATTTTAGCGCCCAGAGCCTCAAGCCCTTTTAGGTGTAGATCGATCGGCCTTACTCCGATAGAGCAACCGCCTGGAAGAGAGACTCTGCATCTGCCGAATCTCGTCAAAAGCGGTCCTAAAACAAGAATAGACGCGCGCATTTTCTTTACGGTTTCATAAGGCGCGGTAAAATTATAAATGGAGCCTGTTTTCAATTCTACGGTATTCGCGTAGAGCGACTCTTGATCAACTCTGTAAGCTACGCCTAGACTCTCAAGCAAGCTCAACGTCGTCTCAATATCCGCAAGAAGAGGAACGTTTGTCAGCTTTAATCCATTGACCGAGAGGATCGAGGCCGCAAGCAACGGCAGAGCTGAATTTTTGGCGCCAGAGATAGGAACTACGCCATTAACTTTTTGATTTCCGTAGACTTTTAACTTCACCGATATCTCGCCGCCTAAATAGGTTTAAAATACAATAAAAATTATGCGGATTCAAGGAAATTAATTTGACTTTCATTAAAATTTATATGAGCTGGATAAGCTATAGCGCAGAAATTTTCGCCGCAATTTTTAGCGACTCCTTTAAATTTTCTATGTTTGGCATAAGAGCAAAGAAAAGAATCCTCTTTCTGATTAAACTGAGATAGCTCGAATTCTTCAAACGGTCGACTAAAACCGCAGTTTAAGGCTTTACTTAAGGACTCTTTTAGAGTCCACGCCGCGGTTAAGCTTGTTAAGTCGCTCGAAACGCGTTCTTTATCAAAAGTCGCGGATTTTAGAGCTTCAATCGATTTTGGCCTTAGTTTTTCAATATCTATCCCGAAGGAAAACTCTTTTTTAAAAACGAGACTCGCAACGGTTTCATTCGTATGCGTAATTGACGTTGAATAATCAAAATTTTCAATGATCGGTCGACCGGATTTTTCGTTTGTCACGCTTATTTCTTGAAATTTTAGATCGCCGCCGGCTAACAAGTTAAGAGCTTTTTTAGTGGTTATTCTTCCTAAGGCGTATTCTTTCTTTCTTATTTCAGAACTTAGGGAAGACAGTTTTTTCAATTCGATATCGGACAATTGATCTCGCGAGTCGTCGACGCAAAATTCCTTTAGGCTCGCGACCGCTAGAGCGCACTTTTCTTCTTTCCCATCGCAGTAAAAAGACAGTTGTTTTACCCTAACGTCTGCGGAGCTAAAATCTAGGCAGTTTTTCTCGAGAGTTAGAAGATACTTGCGCGATAATTTTGTCATATCATAGCCATGCCGCCGTTGACGTGCAGCGTGTGTCCGGTGATATACGACGCTTCTTCGCTGGCCAAAAATCCAACGGCGGCCGCGACTTCTTCAGGCTTGCCGACTCTGGACATAGGGATGCTTTTTTTTAGATACTCCTTGTGAGCTTCTGGAATTCTTTCAACCATTGGAGATTCGATAAATCCGGGCGCCACGCAGTTTACGGTGACGTTTCTTGCCGCTAACTCGGCCGCGGCGGATTTTGAAAGCCCAAACAAGCCGGATTTTGACGCGGCGTAGTTTGTCTGCCCAGGATTTCCAACGGCTCCGACGATTGAAGAGATATTGATTATCCGTCCCCATCTTTCTTTTATCATTCTCTTAGAAACGGCTCGCATTAATTTGAACGGAGCTTCGAGATTGACGGTCAGAACGCTTTGCCAGTCCGCGTCGGACATTCTCATAAGCAAATTGTCCTTCGTTATGCCGGCGTTGTTCACTAAAATATCTACCCGACCGCACGCGCTTTCAACGTCTGGAACCAAATTGTCGACGGCCTCCGACGAGCTTAAGTCGCATTCAAAAATATGAACTCTTTCAGATAATTCGTCGGCCAACTGTTTTAAATTTTCGACCCTAGTCGCCGACGCTGCCAACGTCGCTCCCATTTTATGAAAAACGCGAGCGATAGCTCCGCCGATAGCTCCGCTTGCTCCCGTAACGAGCGCGACTTTTCCGGTTAAATCAAACAAAACTACCTCCGAATTCTAGATATACTCTACTTTCATGATTTCGTACTGCTTTTTACCAGACGGAGTTTCTAGTTTTACTTCGTCTCCGACATTTTTACCTATTAAGGCTTTGGCCAACGGCGCTTCGATTGAAAGCATTTTTTTCTTAATATCCGCTTCGTCGACTCCAACTACTTTGTATGTGATTTCCTCGTCGGCTGATTCGTCGAACACGGTTACGGTCGATCCAAACTTAACTCCCGTGCCCCCGAGTTTTCTGATATCGATAATTTCAGCTCTGGACAATTTGGCTTCCAGTTCTCTAATTCGTCCTTCTATAAAGCCCTGTTTGTCTTTTGCATAGTGATACTCCGCGTTTTCGGATAAATCGCCGTGCGCTCGCGCTTCGGAGATTGCGTTTACGACGGCCGGTCTTTCGACGAATTTGAGATCTTTCAATTCGTCTTCCAATTTTTTAAATCCCTCGGGAGTCATATGAATTTTTTCCATAATTCCTCTGCGTTACAAAAAGTTAATTTTATCCGACGACTTTCGGAACGACGAACATATTTCGTTCCTTCTCGGGAGCGTTGTTCATGACCGCCGCATCGCATGGAACGACAACGTCGTCTCGTTCGCGAAGAGAGGCTGAAGGCTGGACTTCTTCGTTAATCTGCGAGCAATCGACTTCCTCAAGTTGCTCTACGAAGGCGAGAATTTTATTTAAGCTGCGGCAAATCTCGCCAATCTTCGAATCATCAATCCGAATGCGGGCTAAGTAAGCGACTTTTCTTACGTCTTCTTCAGCTACCGACATAAAGCTTCCAATAAATTGCTATTTATAATGGTATTACAGCTTTTTTAAAAAGTCTACGGCTCTATCCGACAAATAATCGTCGATAGCGTGTCCAAGATTCGGACTTACCGCCGTTTCAAAATCTACGCCCGCTTCTTTAAGGGCGGATTCAGTCATTTGCATCGCTTTAAATGGAATAACGTCGTCCTTCATCCCATGGGCAAGTAAAATTTTAGTCCCTTGATAGTCTTTCAACGTCTCTGGATCTATTAGCAAACCGGAAAAAGATATCGCGGCCTTCGCTCCAAGTTTCAGTCCTAGGCTTAGAGACAGCATCGCCCCTTGCGAGAATCCCGCGAAGATTACGTCTTTATAGCTTAACTTCTTCTCCGAAACCACAGAATCAATATAAGATATTATTTTGGCGGAGTTTTTTAAATATGCTTCCATCCATTTAGCTACGTCTTCGCCCTCCAAAGCGAACCATTGGCGGCCGAAGCCTTCGTCGCATTTTTCAATACCGTTAGGAAGACGAACTTCGGCTTTTGGAAGCGCGGCTGCGAACATTTCTCCAATTGGAACCAGATCGTTCTTGTCCGCTCCGTATCCGTGAAAAAGAAATATGAGTTTGTCGACGCTCGATTTTGCTTCTAAAACGATTTCATCCATCTATTTGCTCCGAGTTATCGGCGATTACTATATTTCATCAGAATCTTCATTTTCAACATAAAAAGCCTGTCGAGAGCGGAAAAATCTAAATGTAATTGGAAACTGAATTAAGCGTATTTGATATTCCTTTGCTCGTGAATTTTAAGCTTGCCGTAATTACGAGGCATATTACTGTTATGATTATACCGTATTCAACCAACGTCGCGCCTTTTGTTTTTTTTAGGTAAGCTAATTTTTTCGCAAGCATTTTTAGAGCGCTTTTTAACATCGTCTTACCGCCCCGGCGTTTTTTTGGGATCTGGTATAGCCGCGATTCCTGGAAGTTCCGAACCTTCGAGATATGATAAAAACGCTCCTCCGGCTGTTGAAACGTATGTCATATCTTGAGCCGCGTTAAACTTATTCATAGCGAAGCCGGTGTCGCCGCCGCCGATTATAGATAATAATTTTCTCTCTCTCGTTAATTTTGCGACCAGCTGAGCGATAGCCGCCGTTCCGCGATCAAAAGGAGCTTTTTCAAATAGTCCGACCGGTCCGTTCCAAAGAACGATCTTGCTTTTCTCGATGTGTCTTTTGAATAATTCAATCGAAGCGGGGCCTATATCAAAAATTGTCGCGACGTCGCTTTCAGACGAAACAATCGCATGATGAAATACGCCGTTTTCACATATCATAGCGGAGAAATCTATCGGCATGATCAGTTCGCAGCCGCGTTGCCTTGCGTTTGCTATAATTTCCGCAACGTCTTCTTTAAACTCTCCTAAATCTACAAGTTTAAAAGAAGAATTCCCCTGAAAAGCTAAAAACGCCTCGACAATTTTTCCGCCTATTATGAGTTTATCGACTTTTTTTACGAGGTTTTTCAACAGCTTGATCTTGGTCGACAGTTTCGCCCCGCCGATGATGCATATTTTTGGAGAGGGAGCCTTGTTATAGAAATCGTCTATTGTTCTGACTTCTCTTTTAAAAGAAATTCCAAAAGCGCTTACTAAAAATTGCGGTATTCCCCATATCGACGCGTGTTTTCGATGAGATACGGAAAATGCTTCGTTGACGTACAAATCCGCCAGGCTCGCTAAGCGTTTCGCGAATTTCATATCGCATTTTTCTTCTTCTGGATGAAATCTTAGATTTTCCATTAATATTATGTCGCCGGCGTTTGAATTATTGATAATAGACGCGGCGTTTTCGGCTAAACAATCGTCGATAAAAGCGACATTCGAACCATATTCTCTCGCTACTTCATCTATTAGGATTCTAAGACTTTGCTCCGCGCATGGCGCGGTTGTTTTGCCCAAATGCGAGATTAATATTATCTTCGCTCCCGCTTCTCGAAGAAGTTTTATCGTTGGAAACGCGTTTTTTATGCGAGAATTATCTTGTATAACCCCGTTTTCAATAGGAACATTGAAATCTACGCGAACTATGACTCTTTTATTTTTCAAATGGTTAGTTGAAATGGTCTGCAAATTAACTGTGGACGCCACAGAAAAGCAAGACGCCGGCTGTTCTGCAAGGGACGTCATATAACCAACCATACAAACTCCGTTTCAATAGAATCTCAGAATCGCGCAAAAGAATAAATAAACGATTAACGACGACGCTCAACCTTCTAATCCGTTTGGAATTACTTGATCAAAAATAAAAGATAATTGCTCTAAAAGATTAAGCCTGTTTTGTTTTATTTGTTTATCGTCCGCATTAACCAGAACCTTATCAAAAAAATCCGACGCGGTCTCGTGGATTTTAGAGCAAGCGAGCAAACGCTCTTTATAGTCTCGAGTTTTTAAAAAGTCATGCTTTAATTCTTCGATTTTTTCGAAGAGAGCGATCTCTTCTTTTTCTTGAAATAGGGATTGATCGACGTTTGCAGAGGAACTCTTTGTTTCTTCATTGCTAGGAGAGCGGACGCCATGATTCCGCTCCATCGTCATCCTGGAGCGAAGCGAAGGATCCAAACGGTTTTCAAACGTCTCCGCCGCATTCGCGCCTTCTAAAATATTTTTTACTCTCTTGTATACGGATAACAATTTGTTACCTGCGTCGATTTGTAAGAAATCATTTAAAATACTCGCATTTTGAAAAATTATGAAGATATTGTTTTTACGCTTTGCAATCATTTGATCGTCATTGCGAGGAGGACGGAGTCCGACGCGACAATGCGGCGTTTTTTGATTTCCTATGTCTTCTTCGCTAGATTGCTTCGTCGCTTCACTCCTCGCAATGACGGCAGTTTCCGTATTTGTCACAGCGTTTGCAATATCATATCGTATTCCAGATTCCTTCAAGAGAACTTTTAGACGATCTAAAATAAACGCGTAGACTCTATTATTCGCGTCCAATCGCAAATTCTCTTTGGGCAATTGATCGAATGCTTTGCATATAATTTCCTTCAAATCAAAATCCAAATTGAAATTCTTTATTATCTTTAAAATTCCAATTGCGGCTCGTCTTAACGCAAACGGATCCTTCGAACCGGTCGGCTCTTTTCCAATAGCAAAGAAGCTTGTAATAAGTTCGATTTTATCCGCCAATGAAAGCAAAGCGCTTAGCTTCTCCGAAATCTCGTCTACCGGACGGTATTGATCGCGGATTGCTGCGCAGACTTCTGGAGGCTCGCCTTGAGTTCTAGCGTAATGACTTCCCATAATTCCTTGCAATTCAGCGAATTCGCCTACCATGCCGCTTGAAAGATCGCATTTTGCGAGAATCGCCGCTCTTCTCAGAGATTCCTTATTGCCAAACTTTAGCGAATCGCCCAAGTAATCGCAGACGTTCGCAACTCTTTGAACGCGATCAAAAATTGTCCCAAGTTTTTCATTAAACGCGATTTTTTTGAGATCTTCTAATCGCGATTCTAGAGGCTTTTGCAGGTCCGTTTCGAAAAAGAAAAGAGCGTCCGCAAGCCTTGCGTTTAGTACTCTTTCGTTTCCGGCGATTATTGTTTTTCCGCCGTCAGTCGCAATATTATCGGCGACAAAAACAAAAAACGGAGCTAACTTGCCGTTACTTTTTGTCGGAAAGTATCTTTGATGAACTCGCATAGGAGTTATTATCGCTTCTTCCGGCAATTCCATAAACTTTTGAGGAACTTTTCCAAGCAAGACGACGGGGTGTTCGATTAATCCTACGACTTCGTCTAATAGCTTTTCATCGGCTTCTATTGAAAGATTACGCTCAGATTCTAATTTCTTAAATTCATTGAGAATCATTTTTCTTCGTTCGTTCGCGTCGGCTATTACAAACGCTTTTCTCATATTTTCTAAATATTCGTCGACGTTTTTAGCTTCAATTTTTTGAGGAGCTAAAAAACGATGTCCAAAAGTATGTCCGCAAAATTTCAAACCAATTTCTTCAAATTCTCCTTCAAGAGGCTTTCCGTCAAAAACCGCCATAATGTTTCGCAGCGGACGAACAAAGTAAAAGTGTCCGCTTCCCCAACGCATAGATTTTTTCCATGGAATTTTCGCGACGGCGTTTTTTATCGCTTCGCCTAGAAGATCGCGAACGTCGCGAGCTTCATGATTAATCTCTATAAATAAGAACGTCTTTTTATCGACTTCTCTTTGAACGCAATCATCTTTTGAAGCGTTATTTGCTTTCAGAAATTTTTCTATTACTTCGGTCGGAGCGACTATTTGAGGCCCTTTTTTTTCTTCGACGAATTCTTCTGTTTTCTCGCTTAACTTTGCGGAAAAAACTATCCTTTTAGGGGAGATAAAAGAGCGAATGTCTTCGTATGCAATCCGCAGCCCTTCTAATTCGGCTATCATCAATCTTTCGAAATCGGCAATCGCGGTGGACTGCATTCTTGAAGGAATTTCTTCGACCGTTAATTCTAGTAGAAAATCATTCATGATTCCTCGCGTAAGTTTCGCAGCATAGTTTAGCTAAGGCTCGCACTCTAGCGATTCGATCCGCTCTTTCGGCAACGCTTAGAACTCCGCGAGCGTCCATTAGATTGAACAAATGGCTAGCTTTTATACACTGATCGTAAGCTGGAAGGGCGACTCCGTTTTCCGCGAGTTTCGCGCATTCCGTCTCCGCGTCGACAAAATGCCGCTTGAGCGCGTCAACGTCGGCTAGCTCGAAGGAGTATTTTGAAAATTCGACTTCCTGCCGCATGCAGACGTCGCCGTATGTAATCTTTCCATCGCCTTCCTTACCGTTCCAGTTAAGATCGTAAACATTGTCGACCGATTGCAACGACATGGCCAGACGCTCTAATCCATAAGTCAATTCGACGGTTACCGGATCGCACAAAATCCCGCCGACTTGTTGGAAGTACGTGAACTGCGTGATTTCCATTCCGTCGCGCCAGACTTCCCAGCCTAATCCCGCGGCGCCTAAAGTCGGGCTTTCCCAATCGTCCTCGACGAATCTAATGTCGTGTAATTTATAATCGATTCCAACGGCTTCTAGACTTTTTAAATAAACGTTTTGTATATCGTCCGGCGATGGCTTGATAATTACTTGAAACTGATGATGCTTTTGAACGCGATTCGGATTTTCGCCGTATCTTCCGTCCGCCGGCCGTCGCGACGGCTGAACGTAGGCCGCTCGCCAACTATCTTTGCCGAGAGCTTTTAAAAACGTATTCGGACTGAATGTTCCGGCTCCAACCTCCATGTCGTAAGGCTGAAGAATCGCGCAACCATAGTCGCCCCAGTATTTTTGCAGCGAAAAAATTAAATCCTGAAAGCTTTTCATAAAAAAACGCCCATTTTACGGGCGGAGGTTAGCGCAAAACAAACGAATTTTACATGAGAATCTAACATGGGCGTCGAGCAGATCATAAATAAGATCTATGTGTTGAAAATTTTACTTCTCTACTATTATAAAAACTAATATATTGAAATATATAATATATTTGCTTATTATAGGTATAAATTTGAAGTCTAAGTTCAAATTTATACCGATAATAAATGGAGAAACTGGTATAATTTGGAAGTTTGAGTTCTGAATTATACCGGTAATTATCAAATAAAACGGTATAATTTTGAACTTAGACTTCAAATTTATACCGATCTTATGATAATATGATTTCGGAAATAAGCGAGAAAGAAAAATGAATCCATTAATCTTAGAACGCTTTCTAAAAGCCAAGCTGATTGATTTAGTTAGTAAATTTCCGGTTATCTTCTTAACGGGTCCGCGACAATCTGGAAAAACTACCCTCCTAAGAAACGCATTTTCGAGCATTCCATATTTTAATCTTGAAGACCCGTCCTTGCAGTCCGTCGTAAGAGGAGATCCCCATA